>NZ_JAMXKG010000043.1:0-1771 GCF_024494405.1 Fictibacillus sp. WQ 8-8 | reverse complement strand
AGGTGTGTGAAGTCGTTTACAGTATCGATGTAGCACGGGATCTCACAGAGCAATTCGAGCTTGATCTTAGTGATTCGTTGCAGTTGACCATGGAAGATTTACAGCAGCGCTCTCTTTCACATCGGATAATTCAGCAGGGAGCTCGCCTGCTTTCTCCATTGTTATAAGTAAAATGTAAAAGAAAAAGCATGGGACCCATTTAATTTTACTTTTCCCGGTATGTAAGAAAACATGATGCTGTCTTCACATACGGTACCATAGATATTTGAGGATGATCAATAATCTGTCTGTCCATGTTGACCCCTTTTCCCACGGGTTATATTAAATCCATCCATACCACGGACATCCACAATTAACGGGGTAGCAACCATAGTTTGCAGGATAACCATAGTAATATCCTTTATAATGTCCGGGTGGATGGTGACCAGGGTTAGACCCTGTACTATGATGAGACTGCGTCCCGGAATCAACAAGTTGCTGAATCAGTTGTAATTGCTGTGTTGTAAGTACGTATCCTGTTGATGGCGCCGTACCCCAATACGGAAATTCCCGTGGAAGGATCATCCCCAGCCCCTGTTGTGGGTTATCAACGTAGTTTGTTATCAAATTATGATTATTCATTGTGTCCTCCTTCAAGGTTTCGCTAATCCTCTTCAGTGTATGTGATTTTTGACAAATTGCATTAGGTAAAGCACCAGTTTTGTTAAAGCACTTCCATAGAAAAAGGGAGTGTTTTTTTGTTTATTTGACGAATTCCTATATAGTGTTAAATAGATTTTTTCGCAGTTAAAACTGAACGGGGAACTGTATTTATCTCATAAAAAGCCACTATTGATTAAGAAGACTTAACTTTATCCGTAGGTCTCATTGTGCAGCCTTAATTTATTTTCCAATATCATTCTAACCATCGCTTTTTCAATGCTAAATTTAATAAACAAAAAGATCTGAAAAATTCACACTAGGTTGTATTTAATATCAGTGCTCATATTCCATACTCAGGCCTAAAAAGGTTGCAATATCTAAATCTTCGTAGGGTGCATCTCCATAATAGAAATACGCTCACTAAGTCGAGTCACCATTTCGAATGGTCAAAAGAAATTCAACACTTACACCAAGGCTCCTTTTTATAAAATTGAAGAACAATAAATAGAGCCCAATCCTAGCTAATTCCTTTACTTGTAAAAGATAAAAACAAATTATATAATTAGATTAGAGAAGGCATAATATAAAAAGAACCCTGATGCGGGAACATCAGAGTTCTACAGCTACCCGCAAGAAGTGCGGCGGCTCGAATCGAACATGAGAAGAAAAAGTAATCACCCATTAATTCGTCTGGCCAGACAGGGTGGTTACTTTTTTGTGTTTGAGATGATTATTACGATTAAGGTTGCGAATGCTATCATGAGTGTTAAAGCTTCGTAAGTAGTCATCATCGGTTACACCCCCCTTCTTTCGGGGATGCCACCGCCACCCTGCTTATGTAACTGCATTTTAATTTACCATACCATATCAGCCTTAAAATCAACTTGAAGACCCCATTTTGGCAGGGTTTTAATTAGATACTTTTACATAACCAGCATTACTGACTTTATTATAGTCTCTATTATTAATAATAAAGAATAATACATGATCCTCTGTAACTATAGTTTCATTTTTCCCTAAATCACTCTTCGCAGTTACTAGCGAGTCATATAAGAACCCTCTAACCTTTTCTCCTTCAATACTTAACATCATAAACACTCCAATTAACGATTTACTATATTATTTGAAT
>NZ_JAMXKG010000042.1:0-1788 GCF_024494405.1 Fictibacillus sp. WQ 8-8 | reverse complement strand
TTCAACTCCCTCAGTTTAATACGATTTTCTTGCGAATACTCGCTTATTCACAGGATTTCAAAACCACTGAATTTAAGCTAACGGGTAGATAGAGTAACTTTGGGATCTAAAGGCTTCGTGAAGGCATAGTGAAATAAAGGAGCAGACTAAAACTCCACATTTTACCATGTAATGTACATCTCCACGCCGCCCCTGGAGGCTTTCCCTCCCATGTCTCAACGGGTCAATTGCCCTATCATTCCTTCGTCATGCCTATCCAAGAGGTGGAGGCCAGTTTTGCTAACCTAATGGGTCAGTGCCCTTTTGTTGAAGAAATCTGGTACTCCGTACATATTTGAAATCCTGCAAATAAGCCAACATTCGATTATAGAAGAATTAATGTGTTAAGGTTCTCTTCGAGAACTCAACTAAAACTACGCAGCCAGTTCAACTACAGGTTTTACTTTACCTGCACAATAAGACTCATTTTTGCGGGCTATCCCTACAAAAATACGGGCTAACTTACCGATCAATTTCATAATCGATTTCATTTTCTTCATTTTTTTCACTTGAACATTATTATAGTGAATGGCTTGAAACTCAGGGTTATTCATCACAAGGCTCATAGTGGCTAAGTATAGGAAGCGTCTTAGTCTAGATCTTCCACGCTTAGATATTACAATCTGGCCTTTCCACTTTCCTGAGCTTGCTTCTGCCAGGTGTAATCCAGCGTGCCGGAGCAAGGAATTGCCGTGGGAGAAACCACTTAAATCGCCAGCTTCACCTAAAATGCCGGCTAACGAAATTTCACTAATTCCCTTAATGGTAAGCAACTTCTTTGCGAACGGTATGCAGTTTAATACCTCGTTAACGGCTTGTTCCACCCTTTCCAACTGAAGGACCGCAAGATCATATTCTTCTAATAATTGCTCAAGATGAAATTTATATGCTTCAAGAGCTTGTCTTGTACCTACAGATTTTCTGGCCAACTGGAGAAGCAATTGAGCCTTTTTCATTCCTGGCTGTCTTTTCATTAGTGACTTCCAACCTTCAACTATCTCATCCGGTTTCATGGAACTCAGTTCCATCGGAGATGGAAAGAGCCGTAAGGTTGCGATTGCACCTTTGGCAGTAATGTCTTTAAATACCTCCCTGAGTTCTGGAAAAACAATATCAACCCAGCGGTTTAATTGATTAATAGAGCTGACTAGACGTTTAACTACCACATCCCGATTGGACATTAGAACCCTTAGTTTTTCAAATGATTCCGATGTGTTTCTCACGAAGGTATAGTAACCGTTCTTCACCATGTCCGCGATGACTAAAGCATCTTTCTTATCACTCTTAGACTGGGTGTTATCACGATTTTCTTTATTCCTTCTTACCAGGTGAGGATTTACTGTCACTACCTCAATATTTTGGTTTATTAGCCATTTAGAAAGGTTGATCCAGTAATGGCCTGTTGGTTCCATTCCAACTATAGGTTCCTCAAGTTTATTTAATTTTTTCAGTTCGTTTATCCAGTTAAATAGGGTCGTAAATCCATCCTCGTTATTTTCAAAAGTAAGTGGATCACCCACTACGATGCCACGAAAATTAACTGCTCTGGCAACGTGTAATTGTTGGGCTATATCTACACCAACAACAAGATGCTTATCAGATATTCTTTCTATTAGTTGATTTTGTTTGTTCTGCATTTTAAACTTCATAGTAGGGCTTCCTCCTAGATGGTTGTTTGGGATACATTCATCTTACTGAGGAGCCCTATTTTTATCAAAGATCAAAATTAGCCATCTACAGGAATGCTAA
>NZ_JAMXKG010000041.1:0-2154 GCF_024494405.1 Fictibacillus sp. WQ 8-8 | reverse complement strand
TATGTTTATATAGCGTCGCTCCCGATAAATCCAGTGAAAGTTGACCAAAGATAAAACAGACCATTTCCAAGTGAATTCCTCAACAGAGCCAGAAAGGAACTTATAGTCTTTGTGATTCCTCCACAAAAGGAAAAAATTAAAGAGGATGCGAACGGATCAAACGTATATCCCTCCATAATTTTATGTTTGAATCAAGAGAGTATATCGTCTTTCCGAAAAGACCGAATCGTCTTAGTATACCCTACGCGTTTTGCTGTCGTATATTCTATATGTAATATAAAGAAGGACGTCTATAAGGTAGAATGGGATAATAAATTATACCTTTTGGGGGAAGAATTCCGTTTTCTTCCCTATGTCCATCACTTCTGTAAGACCGGATACGTCAAATAATCTGTGGACACGATCCGTCAACCCTCTTAGCTTTAGCGTACTGTCGTTCTTTTTCAAGGACTTAAGAACTTTAATGAAAATACCCAACCCCGTGTTGTCCATGAAGTCAATTTGTTGAAGATCGATAATAATGTCTTTCCTTTTTTCTTCTGATAGTGGTATAAGTACTTCTTTTAATTTTGGGGCAGTATAGACATCAATTTCTCCATTCAATACTAAATAATGTGAATCGTTTAATTGTTCATGTTTAATTTTAAGATTCATTTGTTTTCCCCCCAAGAGTAGAATTGGCCAGAAAATTCATCCTTAACTTTATATAGTGTATTAGCGTAGGTTATATGTAGGGACGACGAATTGGCTTTTGTTATAACTTAATGACTTTAATCTTTTTTATAGACATTCACATCAGCAATTCCCCATGATCGATAAAACAGAATATAAAAAATACATACTATTCTAATCCCCCATTTAATGGTTAACAGGATGATCCTCCTAAAGTTCAACAAAGGGGGACGGACTTGTTAGTTATGAAAGTGAAAAGAAACTTGGAATCAAAAAAGAAAGAAGGGGATCAATGGTGTTCTTCAAATCACAATTAGTACAAAAATACCCTTGAATTGTTAAGAAGAACGAGACCATTTTATAAAGTTGGGTACAAACCCGTTCTTAATATAAATAAGCTGCTCAAAGCTAGCCAGTACCTTAAGCACGAACAAATCATTTTCACCTTTTCCTTAAGGAGATCTTAAATGCAGTCTGTACTTGGGATGATTTTATTATTTCATAATAATTTATTTATAGGTACTGGGTTAATTTGTCGTAAAAGTACTAGTTTTGACGATCTTGGTCTAATCCTAAAATACCGTACAAAAAAGCGGGCAACTACCGAATTCAATATTTGGTCGTGTGGATGTGTTCCTAGATCTGCACCACTAGGGATTTTACAAAATAGAAGGCACTGATGAAGATGTAACGATGTCCATTCCGCGCAATTTGTTCCTGATCCTCGAACAACAGAAGGAAGCAAATATGCTAATTATGCAGGAAATTACCGCTATGACTATTCAAGACAACTGAATCTCGCTTTGTACAACTCTCTTCAGGCAAAAGGTTCTTCTGTGTTCACAAACATTTCTTTGTATGATCAGGGGCTTGACCTTCCAGGTACTGCTTTAGGCTCATTTGCATTGAATGGAAGCGGAACCGTTTTTATTTGAAGTTAAAGGGCAAACCCACAGTTGGGGCCAAAAAATTAACGAATCCTCTTTTGGATAACCGATTCTCTAAAGGGAAAATTATAGGATACCCTAAAGGAAGTTCCCTGAATAAAGTACATATTGTCAAAGAAGGCATAAGTGCTGTTAACTTGGATTGTATGCTATCTTTAAATGCACCTTTTTCACAATTAAGTGCCCAAGAAAAAAAAACAAATGGTACAGCAATTAGAATCGGTGCATAACACTTCGTGCATATGGAAGTACTTTCCACCCTCGCTGTATTCAGTAATATGAATTTGGAAAAAAGGCCCTTCAGATTATTATAAACAGATAATGCCAGCATAATGAAACCTTAAAAGTACAAAATAAAGTTCAGAAAGTGAAAAATTTTGCTTTCTAAATTTTAAAAAGGGAAGTGCTTAAATTTGAATAACTGGATAACAGCGCTTTTTAATATGGGAAGAAGACAACCTCTTTTAAATATGTTTGGCAGACGGAGAAACAATAATGGATTGATGTGGGCGTCTGTTTTAGGTCTTGTAATTAG
>NZ_JAMXKG010000040.1:0-2303 GCF_024494405.1 Fictibacillus sp. WQ 8-8 | reverse complement strand
CATGCCCATCAAGCTAAGGCAAATTATTACCCCAAAAATGAAAAAAACACTATTCTTTCTGTATTATGATAGAAAGTATTGACTGATAATAATGTTGTTTCATTTCTTATGCAGATAACAGAGCAGGATAGTTACATTAAACATGAAGGAATATTGGAATCAGTAACGAAATGTTCAATGAGTGGTGATGGTGTCGGCTCTTCAATAATATTTTTCAGGAGGTGATTGACTTGAAGTTGTTGCAAATAAGACTTTTGGTCAAAGATTTTAAGAAAAGTGCCATGTTTTACAGAGATTTATTGGAATTTCCAGTAAGTTGGTACGATGAAGACATGGAATATGCGCTTTTCAATAATGGGGAAACAAAAATTGAGCTTGTATCTCGAAAAGTTATGGCCGAATTGGTCAGAGAAGAAAATAAGCCTTTAGAAGCTGAGTCTCAATCAAGATTCTTACTTCAATTTCAAGTTGAAGATGTCGATAAGACGTATAACCGTTTCAGAGAAAAAGAAATTGAATTTGTTAATGAACCTCATGATCGTAAGGAATGGCGAGCGCGTGTTGCACATTTTCGGGACCCTGATGATAACTTAATTGAAATATATAAAATGCTGTAATTGATTGTTCAAAATGGGACTAGGTTAAAAGAATATTAAACGCAATTAACACAGTTCGATTTATTCGAACTGTGTTAATTGTGTTTGTAAGAGTAGAATCTTTAAGATAAACGAACAGAAAGGACGGTGTTTATTATGTGTCGTGAGGTATCAGATGAACTTACTCTCTTTTCACAGGAATTACAAAGTTCTTTATCTCCTCAAGCTCTTCAACAGCTGGCCAAAAAGGTAGGTTTTGTTCAGAGATCCAGTAAGTATCAAGCGAAAGATTTAGTTGCTTTGTGCGTATGGTTAAGCCAAAAGGTAGCGAATACTTCCTTAACTCAGCTATGTTGCTGTCTAGAATCTTCAACTGGTGTATTAATGAGTCCCGAAGGACTCAATCAACGATTCAATCCTTCAGCAGTCAGGCTCCTACGAAACGTATTCACTTCCTTACTTACTCAGAAGATACAAACTCATCAAGCTCTTTCTCATCGTTATGCATCTCAGTTTCAGCGTATACGAATCTTGGATTCTACGACGTTTCAACTTCCAAATGTTTTTGTTTCAACTTACCAAGGATCAGGAGGAAGTAGTCATACAGCTGGCGTGAAAATCCAATTGGAATACGATCTTCTCAGCGGCCAATTCCTGCATGTGCACTCTGGCCCAGGTAAACAAAATGATCGAACCTATGGTTCCACGTGCTTGAAAACAGTGCAAACAGGTGACTTATGTATACGTGACTTAGGATATTTTGACCTGGAAGATCTCGATCAGATGGATGAGAAAGGAGCCTGTTATATCTCTCGCTTAAAATTAAACACCCGAATTTATCAGAAGAATCCTAATCCAGAATATTTTAAGGACGGAAGAATGAAAAAACAGTCGGAGTATATTCAATTAGACATGGAAGATCTGATGTTGCAGCTACAACCAGGACAAACCCACGAAATTCATAAAGCCTATATCGGATTGTATCAAAAGCTTCCAACTCGAGTGGTCCTACATCGATTGACAGAAGCACAAACACGGAAACGCTGGGAAAACCAGGCGTTAAAAGAGAAGAAGAAGGGCATTGTCACGAAAGAACGAAGTAAGCGTTTAAGCGCGATGAACGTTTATATTTCTAATCTTCCTGCGGAAGTAGTCCCGACGGGACATATTCACGATCTTTACTCCCTACGTTGGCAGATTGAATTACTGTTTAAAACATGGAAATCATTCTTTAAAATTGACCATTGTAAAGAAATCAAACGAGAGCGTTTAGAATGCCATCTCTATGGCCAACTGATTGGCATCCTTCTCTGTTCTTCCACTATGTTTCAAATGAGGCAATTACTTCTTGATAAGGAAAAAAGGGAACTAAGTGAGTATAAAGCCATTTATATCATCAAGGATTACTTTCCTCTTTTATTTAGGGCTATACAAAAAAGCACCCAAGAGTTATCAAAGATTCTGCTTCGCCTGTTCAACCTCCTACAGAAAAACGGACGAAAATCTCATCGATATGAGAAGAAAACAGTCTTTGATATATTGGGTGTTGTTTATCAGTATACCATGTGCCAAAAGAAAGCAGCATAGCACTAAAAAAAACGACCTGTTTTTTGGCATATTTGGCATGCCTTTCTTTAGTCAAACATGTAGGGTTTCTTGTGGAAAGGACTCTACTCTAAGCATTATTGGGTTAGCTTGATGGGCATG
>NZ_JAMXKG010000039.1:0-1525 GCF_024494405.1 Fictibacillus sp. WQ 8-8 | reverse complement strand
GGTACAATCCATAGCTTCGGTGATACGTTTAGCCCCGGTACATTTTCGGCGCAGAGTCACTCGACCAGTGAGCTATTACGCACTCTTTAAATGGTGGCTGCTTCTAAGCCAACATCCTGGTTGTCTGGGCAACTCCACATCCTTTCCCACTTAACGTATACTTTGGGACCTTAGCTGATGGTCTGGGCTGTTTCCCTCTTGACTACGGATCTTATCACTCGCAGTCTGACTCCCGCGGATAAGTCTCTGGCATTCGGAGTTTGACTGAATTCGGTAACCCTGTGGGGGCCCCTAGTCCAATCAGTGCTCTACCTCCAGGACTCTAGCCGCGAGGCTAGCCCTAAAGCTATTTCGGGGAGAACCAGCTATCTCCGTGTTCGATTGGCATTTCACCCCTACCCACACCTCATCCCCGCACTTTTCAACGTGCGTGGGTTCGGGCCTCCATTCAGTGTTACCTGAACTTCACCCTGGACATGGGTAGATCACACGGTTTCGGGTCTACGACAACGTACTATGGCGCCCTATTCAGACTCGCTTTCGCTGCGGCTCCGCCTTATCAGCTTAACCTTGCACGTTATCGTAACTCGCCGGTTCATTCTACAAAAGGCACGCTGTCACCCGTTAATGGGCTCCAACTACTTGTAGGCACACGGTTTCAGGATCTCTTTCACTCCCCTTCCGGGGTGCTTTTCACCTTTCCCTCACGGTACTGGTTCACTATCGGTCACTAGGGAGTATTTAGCCTTGGGAGATGGTCCTCCCGGATTCCGACGGGGTTTCACGTGTCCCGCCGTACTCAGGATCCACTCAGGAGGGAACGAAGTTTCAACTACAGGGCTGTTACCTTCTTTGGCTGGCCTTTCCAGACCGCTTCATCTACCCCGTTCCTTTGTAACTCCATGTTGAGTGTCCTACAACCCCAGAGGGCAAGCCCTCTGGTTTGGGCTGATTCCGTTTCGCTCGCCGCTACTCAGGAAATCGCATTTGCTTTCTCTTCCTCCGGGTACTTAGATGTTTCAGTTCCCCGGGTCTGCCTTCTCATATCCTATGTATTCAGATATGGATACCATCCCATTACGGATGGTGGGTTCCCCCATTCGGAAATCCCCGGATCAATGCTTACTTACAGCTCCCCGAGGCATATCGGTGTTCGTCCCGTCCTTCTTCGGCTCCTAGTGCCAAGGCATCCACCGTGCGCCCTTTCTAGCTTAACCTTTATCGACGATTGATCAGCTTCCAATCTCTTCGTCAGCTTTGTTCTTCCGGTGCTCATGTAGGCGAACTACACTCCGCTCCTCCAGAACTTCGCTTCCTCGATCTTGTCGCTGCTGAATCGTCTTAATTGTTACTAAATCAGCGCACAACTAATGAATTAGTTGGCTTTGTTTGGATGTTTCGTTATCTAGTTTTCAAGGAACATGGTCCGTGCGCGCAAAAAAATGCGTCACATAACCTCTATTGTTTGAAAGAAACGATGTTCTTTCAAAACCAAACAAAAGCTCAGGTAAGTTCATGAGGCAAC
>NZ_JAMXKG010000037.1:0-3503 GCF_024494405.1 Fictibacillus sp. WQ 8-8 | reverse complement strand
TTCTATTTAATTTCTAAGGATAATCTTGTTGAATAACTTTATATTTAAATTTCAACATAAATTGTAAGGAACCTTGTTAAAATATTGAAATTGGTCAAGAGTAACGGAGTTCCACTTGTTTGGTGAAAAGCTTTATTTGTCACCAATCTTGATCTCTTTAACGGTGAAATTATTGCCTACAATATTGAAAAACGACCTGTCTTTCCTCTCGTTATGAAGATGTTAGATCAAGCATTTCAACGATTAAATGATGGTGACTCACCAATAATATTCGGATCAAGGGTGGCACTATCAAATGGAAAGGTATCAACACTTACTAAAAGAGCATCAAATTACGCAAAGCATGTCCCGAAAGGGAAATTGCTTAGATAATGCAGTTATAGAGAACTTCTTTGGTTTATTAAAGTCTGAATTACTTTATCTGCAAAGTTTGAGAGTATGGAACATTTTAAAATAGAATTAGAAATGTATATTCACTATTACAACCACAAACGAATTAAACTCAATCATTGGAAGCTGCTTAAAAATATATGTCTAACTTTTTGGGTTCACTTGAAGAGGAAAGTGCTTTTTTTGTCTGCAGCTTGATTGTTTCAAACCAAATCCACCCAGCCACGGTCAACCAAAAAAGACACCTTCTAGGTGCCTATTCTTTAATTCAATTATTGGCCCATAAATACAGTTGAACCTCTCATCTCGATTCTGATTAATTGGCGTTTTCATACTGTTTCATATTGTTTTAAAAACTTTGTTAAATCAACGTTTTTGTTTTTGTGCTTTCATATCGTTTTAAGGTTTTTCAAGTTCAATCGGCACAAATCCGGCACGAAATCGGCACGTCGATGTATCTCTGTGCTTTGTTGTAAAAAACCTTTATTTATTTTATGGCTGTTGCTGTGGTTCCCAAGAATGAACTTGTGCGGAACACATTTCACCCTTTTTTCTCTTTTCAAAATTTGCATAATATGCCGTAATATCAGCAGATTACTTTTTTGGTTAATAGGATTATTTTCTATCTATTCTAAAAAAATAGAAGCCCTCTTGTAAAAAAGGGGCCGGGCTTCCTTATCATTTACTAAGCTCTCCTTCGACAAAGGTTCGCCCACCCAAAGCTCACTTTCGCCTACTCACATTCAGTTTCCGCCCACCAGCACAAAAAGGCTGACTCTTTTCCAGGGTCAGCTTACCTTTTTTATATTTATAGTCTCTTAGCCAGTGCCAATACCCCGCACAGCCCGGGATTATCGCCACAGCTCAGGCGGAACAATATAATCCCATTGGAACATGGCTGCGCCGGAACGGTTAAAGTAGAGGACACAACAAGATCAAGATAAGAAAAAAAGCGGTCCGAAATCGCAGACAACACCCTACCTGGCAAGGCAGCTCTTTGTACAGGGGCGGCACAATGGAATATTGAGTTAGGCACCATGGATGGTACCGTCGTTGATGTCGTCCCGAGCACAAAGAAGTTGCACAAAGCGTATATGCATACGATGGAAGGTAATCCTGGAATTCTTACTCCAGTCGTCCGGGAGGCCTACTTCATTTTAGTGACACAAGCGTCCAAGAACATTGATATCACCACGCCTTACTTTGTACCCGATGCAGATATAATCGTGGCGATAAAGACAGCTGTGGCCCGTGGTGTCCGTGTAAGATTACTGGTTCCTCAGCGCGCGGATCAAAAAATCGTGTCCCTTGCAAGCCCAACCTTTTACAGCAAACTGTTGGAAGCCGGGGTTCAAATCTATCTCTATAATAAAGGGTTATTGCACGCGAAAGTTATGATCATCGATGGGGAGATTCCTGATGTTGGCGTCGCGTGCTGTTGGGATTGATGACGCAGGAAGAGCCGAACCCAGGTTTCATGGAACATTCAAAATAAACCAGTGGCAGCTCAAGTAATTGGAATCTGAACATCCAGTTAATGTCAGTTATTTCATCGCCTGTATAATCATTTGTTTTCATATCATTCGCTACATTTCCATTTTCATCATAGCCTTCTGGTCTATCTGATTGATAAATTACTAAATCGGATAAATCAGAGTACAACCGTCTCGAATCCTCATTATCAAACTTTCCATCTCCGTCACTATTTTTCATGTTAGGATTTGAGTAGATTATACCGTATGGTGTTTTCATTCTTCATAGGTATCGTATAAGCCATCCCCATCTGAATCTTTTGGATCTATCTCTCCACCAGTTCTCGTTGCAATATTGCGAAGCAGCGTTTCATTTATACCTTGCGTCCTTGAGTAGTCTATTTCCCTACTCCAAACCTCCAACCATTTTGTCTTATCAACAACCATATATTCACTAAGCTAGTAGTTTCCACACTTATTGTATTCTTACTTGTATCTAACACAGCGTTAATGTATTTGGCAATTAAAAAATGCTGTTAATGGCAGTATCTTTTATGAATGTAAAAAAAGCCAAAATACGCAAGTAGTGATTAAAAACTTGCATATTTTAGGCTCTTTAATTTTATTCCTTATTGTGTTAAAGCTCACCGTTACTTTAAGTACATTCCTTCACAAAGTCAGGAAAAATAGATGTTTTTTGAATGCGTAGTATCGTTGTACTACGCGATAAATGATCTGTTGCTTTTTTGTCCTATTAACACCCAAACAAAAGGCGCGTTATAAGATAACGCACCTTTTTAAGGAAGAAATCTATCAACTGAAAATAATCACTAAGCAATCGTTGTAATGATCGGTTGATCTCTTGTAATAATTATTGTGTGCTCGTACTGTGCACAAAAACCCTTATTAGGTAGCCTTACAGTCCATCCATCCGGACTTTCAATGACATATTCTGCACCAGTTGACAAGAAAGGCTCAATAGTAATAACAGTACCTTCCTCCAACACACGTTTATCATCCTTGCTATAAAAGGGTAAAATTTCTACAGGTGCTTCGTGCAGGGATTTTCCAATGCCATGACTGCACAGATTCATGATGACCTTATAGCCGCTTTTTCGGGCTTCCCTTTGAATAATTCTCCCGATTTCATTCACTTTTACACCAGCTTTAAGAGAAGAGATCACCTTCATCATAGTGTTGTGTGTATGTTGGCAAAGGCGCGTCACAGAAGGGTTGTATAGAGGCATTTTAAAAGAGTGTCCTGCATCAGCAAAATAACCTCCGAGTTCAGCAGAAACATCAATATTGATTAAGTCACCTCCATGAATCTTCCGATCTCCCGGTATTCCGTGAGCAACTTCTTGGTTAATACTAATGCATGTATTGCCGGGAAAGTTATAAGTCAAATTGGGTGCAGAAACCGCCCCATACTTTCTTAATAACCGTCCCCCAATATCATCTAATTCCTGGGTTGTCATGCCGACACGTGTCTGACGTTTCATTTCACTTATTGTCAACGCAACGATCTTTCCAATTTCTTTGAGACCGTTAATATCATCAATACCTTCAACTGTCATCTTCAGCACCCTCCATTTTTTAATATTTATATTTTTTCTTTTTTCCTATTTCCATATTTGCCTC
>NZ_JAMXKG010000036.1:0-6478 GCF_024494405.1 Fictibacillus sp. WQ 8-8 | reverse complement strand
TTAAAAGAATAAAAACCATTAAGGGGAGAAATTACGGAAATAACGAAGTTATTGATGTTGTTATAATGGTTAAATCTACGTTAGGCATTAAAGAAGCTCATGATATAGCCACCCTTATGGAAAGGATTCTCATAAGAGATTACGGAGTATATGATGTTCATGTCCATGTGGAACCCAACTAAGCATTGTGATCTTTATTATCTCTTGCCAATAATGTACTACGGGTTAACGGTCCTTTCTAGAGAGTGGAATCGATTTACTTTCGGAAGAGGGTCACTAGTGGCTGATTCCGATTGCTGGTATCATCGGAGCCCACATTACATCAGCTCCGTTAAGTATCTGTTGATTATTGTAAAGAGAGGCCTGTATAAATAAAAAGCCTCTCTTTTTTATTTACTTTATTTTTGTTTATTAAAGAGAACCATTCGTTGCAGTAACATTGGCGGTACAAACAAATTAAATCACCCAATATCAGTTTATCATTGGGTGATTTCTGACCGCCAAAATAAGCACCAAGTAACTTTTGGTAATTTCAAAAACCCCTCTTACGTAGAGGAATTAAACTCAAATTCTACTGGAGAAAATGCATAATGAAACGGCTCTTCAATCCACTCAATCTTGATTAACTGAAATAAAGAATAGGTTGTGTTTCCTACGGTTAAGAATCCACTTACCTTCACGTTATCCGCATGCAAGTCGTCCCATAATTTTTGTGAATAGTCAGCTGGCAGATCTACTTTTTCTTTATTGGAAAAAAAGAGCCTTGCTGTCCTGCTGATTTTTACCGTTTCTAAATCTAAGGTTAATTGTTCTTTTTCCATACATACCTCCAGTTTGGCTTTATGTTAAAAATATGTCCAAACTGTTATTTTCATTCTTAAAGGAATTTAAAAACAATTAGCGAAGTGATTCTGAACTGAAAACTTCACCGTATCCTGAGTGTAAGGAGGTTCAAAAATGCTGCAAGATTTGGGACAAAAAATAAGGCTTATTCGCACCAAGAAAGGGATATCATTAAATACGTTTGCCGAGCAAATCGGTGTTTCCTCTGGTTACTTGAGTAATCTAGAAACAGGGAAGACCAATAACATCGATCTTCCCGTGCTTGATACGATTCAAAAGAAACTTTTCATCATCCCCATGGTCCCGCCAGACCAGGAAGAAGATGAGATATCCTATCGTTTTCAAAGAGTCATCACTCAATTCCGTGAACTAGCGAACTCAGATGCTAAAGCCGCAGAATACCTGTTATCCAGCTTTGAGAATGGATTGGATCATTTTCTGAAATAAATCACACAAGTTGGAGAGTCTTTTGGCTCTCCTTTTCCTTTGCTAAACGTTTGATGACATAGTTAGCATCCCGTCCGCCTCCTCGAATGGTGGCCGATGAGAGAGATCGTTGACCTGAGAGGCCGACATACCCTAATCCATTTATACTCGTACTCATGCCCTTGATGTGTTGTGGAAAGCCATCCTTACCTAACGCTTGAGGGAGTGAATGCAGATACGAAAGGTTAGGTCGGAAACCCGTGGCGAAGATAACTGCATCCACTTTTTCCACTTCTTCTCCCCAGTTCACCCCGTCTTCCGTAAAGGAGGAAAACAAGTTTCGATGATCAGGCTTTTGATTTGAAATTGCTTCTTGATAGATCCCTGTATCCAATACAGAAACACTAGTGCCAAGGTGCTTGGCGAATGAAGCTTTATCAATTCCCGAAACGGTCAGCCAAAAATGAAGATCCTTCCCCAAAAACGTTTGTGGCATAAAGGAAAGAGGACGCCTCGTGGCAAGAGTTACTTGAGCCACAGCGGTTAATTCGTAAGCAATCTGAACCGCGGAGTTCCCGCCACCCACCACCACCATTCGTTTGCCTTCAAACTCTTCTGTATTTCTGTATTGGCTCGAATGAAGAATCCTTCCCTTATAACGCTGAAATCCTTCCATCTCTGGAATAAAAGGATGAGCAAAAGCACCCGTTGCGGAAATCACGGTCTTGGCAGCGAAAACCTTTCCAGAAGCCGTCTCCACCTTAAACAAGCCGTTGTCTTTTATGACCTTCTGTACATTCTCATTTGTTACGACGTTGAAATTAAAGTGTTCAGCATAATTCGTAAGATAAGAAATCACCTCATCTCTTGTGGGATACCGATCTGGTTCCCCTGGGAAACGATAACCAGGGAGGGACGAGAATCGGGCAGGAGAGAATAAGGTTAAGCTGTCGTAATAACTCGGCCAGGAGCCTGCGGGTTGATGACTGGCTTCCAAAATCACATAGTTCCATCCTCGTTTTTGTATGTGATATCCTGCGGCTAATCCTGCCTGACCCGCTCCAATGACCAAACAATCCAATGGATTCTCCATTAAGAATTCTCCTTTTCATATCGTCATTTAACGATATGTTCTTGAAAAATGATGAACATATAAGACGTTATATGTTCATTAGCAACAGTTGGATAGGACATCTTTTAAGGTTTGCAATAACGTTTGGACGTTATCGCGATTCGGGAAATAGATGACTTCTTTCCCTTCCTTACGGGAGGAGAGAAGACCGCCTCTTTTTAAAATGGCTAATTGCTCCGATGCGGTGGATTGGCCAATCTTCACTAATTCTGATACTTCATTGACCGTGATTTCTCGTCTCTCCATGAACAAAAAAACAATTTCCTGTCTTTTTTCGCTGGCGAGTGCCTTAAGAAATCGGTGCAATTCCTCACTTATCATGACTACCTCTCTAAAACCAATCGTCAAATCGTCATTTAACGATATGTAATACACTTATATTAATCCATGTTGAAAATTATGTCAATTTTATAGCCAGTTTAAATTAAGGACAATGTTTCTCTTTTTGTATGGTAAAATCAATATGTAAAATTAAGTAAGTGGAGATGAGATTATTGGAAGAACATAGTACAAGAGAATTACCTTTTTTCAGTTGAACAACAACAGCCTATAATAAGGGCATTATGTCAATATAAAGAAACTCCACTCCAAGAGTAACGGGTTCGGTTGACGAGGAGAAAATGACAATTCTCAATCGAATTCACAAAGTAATTCTCAGTAAATTTGTATGTTAATTAGCAATAGAAAAAGCACGGTTATTCGTTATAACAGGTTTATTTAAGGAAAGAAATTTTAGAATTCCAATAATTAATAACAAAACCCGCTCAGTTATATTTCTGAGCGGGTTTTGCAAGAAAATAAAATGTCATTCAATTTATTTCTTATTCATTGATTTCATAAATCAACGTATCAAATAATTTTCCATCAGTATAAAGTAGAATTGCCCATTCTCCCGACTTAGGAATCTTTACACTTGAAGGTGCTTGAGCATCTGCTCCATTATTTTCTCCTCCAAGTCCTATTGTCCAACCAGTTGTTAATATTTGATGAACAATACCTGTTTCTTTATGATAACCGACTACTGTTAATTCTGTTTGCCTTGGGTTTTCGGTTCCCCAAAGATGCCACATCCATTTTTGACCATTGATTAAACTTGGAGCGTCTGCACCGATAACTCCTGACTTATTTTCATTCCCAATAATGTTGCCATTGAATGTGACTGCTTTTTTATCCCAATTAATTTTTTCAAAATCACTTTCTTGAACAAAATCAGGAACACCTTCTGGTAATGATACCTCACTATTTGTTTCATTCGATGTGCAAGCTGCCAAGAATAATAAACTTAAAAAAACTAACACAATCGGTAATTTTCTTATCATATTAATTTTAACTCCCCCCCCTTAAAGAATTAGACGAAAAATCACAATAATAGTTTCGTGTTTTTCGGAAAATTCAGATTTTATATATACGCAAGCGTAAAAGTGTTTTCTACATATCTTTACAATCCCTTTACAAACCAGAAGTTCACAATCCTCCGAGATATACATATTGTTATATGACTATGGATGAATAGGAGGTGTGCGAAATTCCAACCAGGACTGTACCCTTGGAAAAGATGGTTCAGACTTTAAAATTACTGGGTGATAAAACACGATTAACGATCGTAGCTATTCTGAAGCATCGTGATTGTTGTGTATGTGAATTAAATGAAGTTTTTGCTATGAGCCAGCCTTCCATCAGCCAACATCTTCGAAAACTGAAAGATAGTGGCTTAATTAAAGAAGAACGAAGAGGCCGCTGGATGTATTATTCATTAATCCTTCAAAGTGAAATATACCCTTTAATTGACGACCTATTAGCTCATGTTCCTGACCAAACCGAAAACATGCGAAAAATCGAGGAATCCAAGGTAGCACTCCACTGCGATTGTTAAAAACATCAAGGGAGTTGTTGAGATGAAACGCTTGTCCTTTTTGGATCGATACCTAACACTGTGGATTTTTATTGTTATGGCCTTAGGAATTGGTTTAGGAGCTGTATTCCCTAAGTTTGTTGATGGCCTAAATTCTTGGCAGGTGGGCACGACATCCATTCCCCTTGCCGTAGGTCTCATATTAATGATGTACCCACCCCTCGCGAAAGTGCGATATGAAGAAATGGGCCGTGTCTTTAAAGATGTAAAAGTGCTAGGCCTTTCTCTCGTACAGAACTGGATCATCGGTCCCATTCTTATGTTTGTGCTAGCCATCCTTCTATTGCCTGATAAGCCTGAGTATATGGTTGGCTTGATTCTGATCGGATTGGCTCGCTGTATTGCCATGGTCATCGTTTGGAACGACCTTGCAAAAGGGGATAGAGAATATGCCGCGGGACTGGTGGCGTTTAACTCGGTATTTCAGCTGCTGTTCTTTTCCGCGTATGTCTATGTCTTTGTGACAGTTGTCCCAAAGTGGTTTGGCATTGGAGGAGCAGTGGTCGATATTACAATGGCGGAAGTGGCAAAGTCGGTCTTTATTTACCTTGGTATTCCTTTTATCGCAGGGATGCTCACGCATCTGATCCTCATTAAAACGAAGGACAGAACCTGGTATGAAACGAAATTCATTCCTAAAATCAGCCCCATCACACTCATCGCCTTACTCTTTACCATCATCGTGATGTTCTCTCTCAAAGGGGATGCCATTTTAACCTTGCCACTCGACGTCGTGCGTATTGCGATACCGCTTTTGATTTACTTTGTTGTGATGTTTTTTGTTTCTTTCTATCTAGGAAGGAAGATTGGGGCGAACTACCCTGTAACAACAACCCTGGCGTTTACCGCAGGGAGCAACAACTTTGAACTGGCCATTGCAGTTGCTGTTGGGGTCTTTGGCATTCATTCTGGTGCAGGATTTGCTGCGGTTA
Organism: Fictibacillus sp. WQ 8-8; assembly: GCF_024494405.1. Taxonomy (NCBI): domain Bacteria; kingdom Bacillati; phylum Bacillota; class Bacilli; order Caryophanales; family Fictibacillaceae; genus Fictibacillus; species Fictibacillus sp. WQ 8-8. Next base: position 1,233 of record NZ_JAMXKG010000036.1, on the reverse strand, counting down.
TTGGACCGCTTGTCGAGGTACCTGTCATGATCGCTCTCGTTAATGTGGCCCTATGGTTCCAACGAAAGTATTTCAACAACCAACCAAAAGGGATGATGTAACAATGAAAAAAAGAGTATGGATTGGTCTGGTGGTATTGATAGCTCTTCTTACTTTTTTTGTAATCATGGGCTATGTATCTTTTTACAACTAAAAGAGGCCGCTCCTATTTAGGAGGGGCCTCTCTTTATGCGTCTTAGCAACAAGATGATGATGATGACTTTGTTATCTCAATCTTTTGGGTCTGCGGTGCACAACATGCTGAATCTTTGGGTTCCATGCTCTCAACATCACTCTTCGTGTAAAAGAACTCCCATTCGTTGCCGTTCGGATCCGTTACCCAAAATTTGTCCTGAGTAGCGTAGCAGCAGGTAACATCCATTTCTTCGCGAGCAAAAAACCCTAACTTCTCTAAGCGATGCTGGTGTTTTAAAACCTCTTCTGCGTTTTTCACTTGGAAACCGAAATGACCAACCTGATTACCAGAAACAAAGATTGAGAAACTGCCCATTGAAGACTTAGAAACGGAATTTCACACTTTAACATCTCGGTTTAAATCCTTTTTGAACAGACAGGAAGATATGGAAAAGAGAATAATGTTAGATAATCCATGGGCAGGATTAAGATAAACAAGTATATCTGAAATGGTCTTACACGTTGTAAATCATGGAACCTATCATAGAGGGAATATTTCAGCTATGCTACATCAGTTGGGTGATTCTTCAGTTATGAATGATTATGCTTTTTATTGGTATTCTGAAAATGCTATTCCTAACGGATAACTTTAATTAAACAATTGTTAATCCAAAGTAATCTCACTTTTCTACGATATTTAACATTACCATCAAGAATAAGTTAATTGCTTCCACAATACCGGATAATATGAGCTACTTGTTTATTCAAGAAAAGGGCGCTTTAATGAAGTAACTAAAGCCTAATTTCTCGGTGTTAAAAGCGAGAAATTAGGCTTTTTTTTTATATTTGGATTTCCTTACCGTTTTGTAAACCCGTATTTTCCTGATGTTACTCTCTTAGCGTATGTTTTCCACGTTTTGTTGGTAGGACCCCATGCCCATCAAGCTAAGGCAAATTATTACCCCAAAAATGAAAAAAACACTATTCTTTCTGTATTATGATAGAAAGTATTGACTGATAATAATGTTGTTTCATTTCTTATGCAGATAACAGAGCAGG
>NZ_JAMXKG010000035.1:0-8399 GCF_024494405.1 Fictibacillus sp. WQ 8-8 | reverse complement strand
TTGTTTGTTCTGCATTTTAAACTTCATAGTAGGGCTTCCTCCTAGATGGTTGTTTGGGATACATTCATCTTACTGAGGAGCCCTATTTTTATCAAAGATCAAAATTAGCCATCTACAGGAATGCTAACCTGCCCAGTTAGTTCAAGAAGAGTCAGTAATATTGGTACTCATAACAGCGCGGAAATTTGACAGAAGTTATGGACCTCTTTTAGAGGGCCTTTTTTCCACTACTACACGAACAAACATTCGCATATAATAAAGAAAATAAAACTAAAGGGAGGAATAAATATGTTACGTGATCGAGAATCCATAAAATGGACTGCTATGATGCTGCCTGAACATGTGAAAGCACTACGGCAGTTTGACTGGGACCAGGAGAAAAAAGTGAAACCGGAATTAGATGAACAGCAGCTGGTACTGATGGAAGACACAATTGGTGAGGCAATGGAACATAATTTGGATTTGTGCTTTACATATTTTGAACGGGGAGATTTTCATTTATTAATCGGGAAGGTTCATGCTGTGGTTCAGCATAAAAAGGAATTGAGGATTGTTGATTTTCATGGTGATGTGATACGCCTACAATTAATGGATTTAGTACGCGAATGTCGCAGATGATAACACTGCGGAGGTTAGTAATCCAAGTGCCAGTCCGCATGATATTACTTTGCTTGGTAACTTCATGTTGAATATCCCCTTTTCTATTTTTTACAGTTTTTACTCTGTAGACAAATTCTACCATGTTGTTCGAAAACTGGGTATTGAGAAAATTAATGCTCAATCATTAGATAAATGGGTCAATTCTCATGCATATTTCTCAAGTTTTAACTTAAAGGTAATACGAATTTTATGGAAAGGAAACCTGTTGCAACATCCCCTTGCAGTAAGTAACAATTTGGACAATAGAAATTATAATTGATTGAAATAGAAAACTAACGTTAATACTGTGGTTGAGAAAGGAGTTGACTCTTTTGGCGGAGGAAAGAAGTGAAAAACCGAATGAAATTACTAACCATATGGATGATGAACAACTATTAATGGTTGTTAAAAAAACTTATGAACATATAGAAGTTATTAAATACCAAGATGATAAATAGTTCCCTATGCTTATTTCAGGAAACTGCTAACTTCCTATAAAAAGAAAAGAAAGGTCGTTATTTTATGATAGATCAAAAAAAATGCAGGGATTCTTTTGTAGTAAAAACGAGCATTGTGTTACCACCTGATACAAACAATCATGGAACGTTGTTTGGTGGAAAACTAATGGCTTATATAGATGATGTAGCTTCAATTGCCGCAATGCGCCATTCCCGTAGAAATACTGTTACAGCTTCGACTGATTCTGTAGACTTCTTGCACCCTATTCATGTCAGTCATGCCGTCTGTCTAGAGGCTTTTGTTACATATGCAGGCAGAACATCAATGGAAGTATTTGTTAAAGTAATAGCAGAGGACTTACTATCAGGAGAACGGAATGTATGCGCACTTTCTTTTTTAACAATGGTCGCAGTTGATCAAGACGGTAAGCCTACCCACGTGCCAAAAGTCATTCCAGAAACGAATGAGGAAAAAGGATTATTCAATTCTGCAGCGGAGAGAGCAGCGAACCGAAAAAAAAGAAGAAAAGAAAGTGGGAACCTGGCAAAGGACTTCGGTACCGGTTTGCCATGGTGAAAAGCCTGATCGAGTGGGATGTACGTGCAGGTGCCATTCTTCCTAACAAGTTCGGTCCTTCCTCCGCAAAGTGCCCAAATACTATGACCTCAGCTGACTTCCTGCCGTTCAACGTCGTCTCACAACGACGTGGGCATGGCCGTTCCGACAGGCTCTCCCCGGGTAAGAGTGCAGACTTTTCTTCCATGTCCCCACTTCATTTACTCTGTGACAACCTTTGGCAGTAAGGACTTTGGCTTGTATGGCAGCCTCATCCAATGTCACCTAGCCTCGTATGAAGTTCGTGTTCCTGGGGCGGAAGTTTGCCGCCGACTTCCTTCAGCTATGCGAGTCCCTCGCACCATCTTGTCTTAGGCTTCTACTACTACTGCCTTCACAGTTCAGGACTTTCACGCTATAGCCTGCACCCATGCTGGGCAAACCACGACAAACCCCTTTTCAAAAAAATTGAAAAGGGGTTTGTCTACGGTCTGACAGGTCCTTTTTAAAGAAGGGACCTGTTTTTTTTATTAAATAATGTATTATGCTGCTTTTTTAACGTTTGCAGCTTGAGCTCCACGGGCACCTTGCTCAACGTCAAAAATAACTTTTTGACCTTCGTCTAATGATTTGAAACCTTCAGTTTGGATAGCAGAGAAATGAACGAATACGTCGTCTCCATCTTCGCGTTCTATAAATCCGAAACCTTTTTCTGCATTAAACCATTTAACTGTACCTTGTTCCATATTTGTTGCCTCCTAGTGCACAATGTGTTACTATCCTTGCCCAAAGTAATCATCAAGATGAAAAGTCGAATACATATATGCTTTTACACCGAACAAAAATAATTCTTTTTTATTATAACAGAACAAAGAAGTCAAAGCAAATTAATAGATAGGTGTTCTAGTTAAAAATTCAGCTGAAATTGAGAGAAATATGGTGGTAATAGTTAAAAAAACACTTTTTAATTCGAAAATTAAACCAAGCAAATAATCCCAACGCATCACAGTTGGCTGTAAGGATTGAGAAAGAAATCCATTCCTTTATTCAAACAGACAAGACAACAAAAGAAGTTCGCCATGATCCTTATAAAATCAAAGTGTTCAACAAGGATAATAAGAAGATAAATTAGGCACTAATCCAAAACATAGACCGACAGATTTAACAGTCTTTTATATTTTACTGCCAATAAACTCCCTTAATTTTTAAAGAGAGTTTATTGTTTCAAAGCAAACTTCGGCTGATACTTTTTGATCAGTATGGAAAACAGAGCTACATAATAAGGAACTAATAATAGCCTTATACCTGCGAAATCACTCGATAACCCACTCGAAAAATGCTGGATAAATTCATCGAGTGTGTATTATATACATATTAAATAGACAATTCGGAATCTTGTGCCATATAATTAGACTCAAAGGAGGCTGATTATTGATGAGAGAATACGTAAGGTTTGATCAAGTCAGGGATCAGAGCGCACTTCATAAACTTCAGCAACAAGGATGGGAAGTTTTTGATACCGCGAAAGTTAGAGTTGATGGGATCGATGAACAAATTTGGTATCATGTTGGATTGCCGTACAAAACTTACGTTAAACAATTGCAGGAAATAATAACTGCTTATGAAGAAGCTGGCCTAAAAGAGGAATTATTCAAGAAGATTGCAGAAAAGAACGGAGAAGAATACGATGATTTCGAAGAAGGTCATGGTTACTTCCAACAAGGTACACAATTACCGACAGCTAAATTTATGACAAGTTACGATAGAGTCGTAAAAGGTAGCTCAGCGGTATTCGCTTCAAAGGAAAATAAAGAAGAATATGAATTTTAACAATAGTGACCTCTGCCTCCTTGAACTGCACCCCAAATTTTAGACACACTCTAAAATTTGGAGGTGCTTTTCTTATGTACTGGGTGAAAAGATACGAATACCATGGAGAACGTGCTTTTATCAAAAGCTATCCAAATTATTCCGTAGACTTTAAACTAGACGTACTTACCTATATGAACGAACATGGGACGTCTTTCTTTGAAACAGCTGCGTTCTTTAATCTGTCTTCTCATACTCCTCTTTTGGACTGGCAAAACAGAGTAAAGACGCTGGGATGGGCTGCCCTACAATTTTTTTTAAAAAAGGGGCGTCCTGAAATGAAGAAATAAAACCAAAAATCTTCCGAGAAATCAACACCGGCTGAAGGATCTGTAGAAGCCCTCCAACAGGAGCTAGAAGCGTTACGTATGGAAAATGCGTATTTAAAAAAGTTGAATGCCTTAGTTCAAAACAAAGAAAAATCACCAAACAAGACAAAGCGCAAGTAGTCTATGAGTTAAGGCATGAATTTCCGGTGAAAGCTCTTATCCAGCTCGCAGAAATCCCACGCAGTTCCTATTATTATTGGTTGAAACATAAAGATCGTCCCGATCCGGATGCGGAGTTAAAGAAACGGATACAGGCGATTTATGATGAACATGAAGGCCGGTTTGGCTATCGCCGGATTCGCGATGAACTTAGACATCAAGGAGACCCAGTGAATCATAAAAAGGTGCGCGTCTCATGGAGGAACTGGGCTTAAAGTGCCTCGTACGCGTGAAAAAATATCGTTCGTACAAAGGAGAAGTTAGCAGGATCGCACCCAATCTTTTAAAGATTGCGCTATTTAGTTCGAACAAAGTTTTTTTAGATTCTTTAAGTTCTCCGTTCAAGAATTTTCACTGTCCAATCGTCTCTATTTTTTTCTACGGTGACCTTATTTCCATCTCCTGCTAGATAACCCGCTACAAAACAAGCCTCATCATACTCTTTAAACGTTTTTTCATCGAGATCGGACGACCGCTTCATTGCTTCTATGGCCCTTCTTAAATAGCCCTCCCCTACACTGAAGAACATGTTGATCTTGATTGATTTCATATGTTGATTTCCCCTTTATGTATCTACTAGCCTTAAACCATCGAACAGCATTAGTCTTGGGAAGACTCCGGTTCTTGTGGTTCCTTTATTGAATGCTTCCAATCTTTGTAGTCCGGCTCGTCAAGCTCATAGATATCCATTTTACCATCAAACTTACATTGGTCATACTTCGTTTCATATTCTCGGATGGATTTCTTAATTTCGTTTACAACCTCTGTTTGTTAAGGTTAGGTTATTGCCGTTATTCATTTTAGAACTAACTTCGTCTTCTTACTTTCTATATTATTCTGTTGTTTGTTTCGATTGCTTTGACTTCTAAATAACAATACAACCATAGTAATAAGAAATGCAAAGAATACGACGAACATCAATTGAACTATTATGTCTCCTGTATTCAATCAAATCTCCTCTCTAAAATTATTCTCTTCTTTGTTTTTATGTACATTTTCATATCCCGTCTCAAGTTCTCCCGCTTCCTAACCTCTTTAACTTTTCTGTGCGGGAATATAAAGAGAAACTGATTCAAGTGGTTCCCAATTGTTATCATACAATTGAAAATGAACTAGGCGGCCTTCCTCGTTATAAAAAGAATGGCGGGATCCGACTATATTTCCGTTTACATTATAAAGATATTTAGTAATTGACACGATTTTTTGCTCTTTTCTAAATTCTTCATGTTCTATATCCAGTTCATTTTCTTTGTACTCTTTCCACTTTTCTACTGGCAGTGTTATTTGGTGCAGTCTCCGATTACTAGTATATACTTCTAATACGATGGAATTAGGATTCATAACATTTCCTCCTTCCTTTCATATAAAACTTATTATTTGCACAATTTTCTGGATTTAAGAGTTTCAGTACAAATCAATTATTTTTATCAGAATACCAATAACGCGAATAATCAGTCGTGACAACGTCCATTACCATTTCAGACAAACACGTTTTGCGTTTCTCTTCCCATGGAATATTAAGAACCCTCAACTTTTCAAAATCCTCTGGCTGGTTTAAAAATTCTTGATATCTCTGAGATAAAATGTAAAACAACCTATCTATTTCTTCAATACCTTTCCCTTCCCCTGTTTCTTTCTGCTTCCAATGGGCATATCTTTACCAGAAATAATATGAAACCAAAGTTGATCGACGATGTACATGTGAGAAACCACTTTCAATATAGAGGGGAAAACGCTCTGAATTTCTTGATGGTAAACATCATCAGAAAGCTCTTTTAATCTTTTAAATTTAATGCATCCAATAATAATTACTTTATTAACTTCTTCTGTAATAATTCCAGAAAACCTTCTTCAACTAAACGCCAGTTAGTTCAATAAAAAAAAGCTGCCATGCAGCCCTGTTTAGATTTATAGTTTCCTGCTTTATTAGACAGGTTGCTTACATTATTATACGCCCTCTTTCAGGTTTACTTCCTGATGAAACATCTGGAGCACAATTTTTTAGTAATTAGTAGTTTGTCCATACCAACGTCTCTCTATATGCATTTAATAGAGTAGGAGGTGCATTTAAATGGGAGAAAAAAAGAAATCCCGAAAAAAGATTTATTGTGAACCGGAATATATTGTTAAAGACGTATATACCGAAAAAGAAGTAACATTCGTTCACCCTATCATCCGTATTAAAAAAGAGCATATCAAATATGTCCCTCGCCATGTCTATAAAGAAGAATCAATACATGAGATCATAGACCCTGGCTTTCCAAAATGTGATTGCAAGAAGAAAAAGAAGAAAGAATTTGATGAGTCTAGTTCCAGTTCCAGCTCCAGCAAAAAGCACGTTGAGTCGAGCTCCAGCTCCAGCTCCAGCAAAAAACACGTTGAGTCGAGCTCCAGCTCCAGCCCCATCAAAAAACACGTTGAGTCGAGCTCCAGCTCCAGCTCCAGCAAAAAACACGTTGAGTCGAGCTCCAGCTCCAGCCCCATCAAAAAACACGTTGAGTCGAGCTCCAGCTCCAGCTCCAGCAAAAAGAAAAAGAAAAAGAAGAAATATCAAGATGACATCAAAGACCCTGGCTTTCCAAAATGTAATTGCAAAATTTGCAAAAAGAAAAAGAAGAAAAATCGCTGGTAATTTAATATTTCTAGAGAACGCCTTTAGGCGTTCTTTTATGTATAGAGAGCTGATCATCACGTGCAGATAGACACCCACCACATGTAACCTTTTTCCGTTGCTATGACCTCAGTCAAATTTAAAAGAAACCGTGTCTAAAGGCGGTCATTCACAGCAATGGTAATGACATTAGAATCTCATTTTCGATACATCGCGCAGCGTACGTCGCAAGCTTCGTTCCCTTCCCTCTCGAATAACTTTCTATTGCCTTGATCAGCCCAATGGTTCCGATTGAAATCAGATCTTCGGTATCTTCACCTGTATTTTCAAATTTCTTTACTATATGTGCAACCAAACGCAAGTTGTGTTCGATCAGTTTGCTTCTGGCCTCCTGATCTCCCTCGGCCATCAGCTTTAAGTATTCTTTCTCCTCATTTTCGGAGAGGGGTTGCGGAAACGCATTGTTTTTTACATACGAAACAAACAGCATTACCTCTTTGAAAAAGTACGCTAACACGGCTAGCAACCCGGACATACAGACACCTCCCGGCTTTTTTCTTTACTCTTATCTGTATGCCGGGTTGGGCTTGTTAGGTGTCTGTACTATTGTATAAACATTGTCTCGATATACAAAATTACTATAGTGGTCTGTGCAAAGCTACACTTGATTTATCAAAGTGCATTTTAAAAAATGTGGATCTGAAAACTATTCTTCCGGCATTCCTTGATCTGATCTTCCAAGATGAAGCCTTTTTTCACCTGCTCCTCTGTACTCACCCTTGCATAGATCGCGATCATTGAGCTTCACCCTTCTGTACTTCTACCGTTTTCAAAATGTTTTAAAATAGATGGGTAGCCCTGATAAATCAACTTTTTCCCTTTTTCATTTTTATAAGTTATTAAGATTTTTCAAACTCAATCGGCACGAGAGGATAGCAATCCATTTCGAAAATGATACCTATTTTTATTCGCATCTTTAAAAGGTTATAAATGATCTCCTTTACATTTATCTCAAAGTTAACAACCACTTTTAAGCTAAAAGTTTTTTTGCACAAGGATGCACTTAACAATACCTCTACAAGATGTTTTTTAGGTAATTATTTCTAATAATAAATATTAAATGCATGGTAAATATATAGAGGTATTAAAACTTAAAGGAGAGATTAAGATGCCTCAAAATATTGATGTAAACCAATTAAATCAGGCTAAAGCGAATGTTACATTAACTCAGACCTTATTAAGCCAAGCATTGAAAATCCTCTTCCGACCCAACATTAGCCCAAGAAACGCTCAAACAAGCAACTAATGAAATCTCATCAGCTCTTACAGCAGTTAACCAAGCACAAGGAACATCAACTACTAAAAAATTTCAATAAAATTACCGATATTAAGGTTGCACCAGCTTCTATGTCCGTAAATTTACTTATTAGAAACAAAGTGAATGTTTTTAGAAAGAAGCCTAATAACCATTGGGATGTTCATGGTTATCAGGCTTTTTCATATCAAAATTTAACAACATACGGTTTTCTGAGATTTCTCTCCTTTCTTTAATATTACTCATCCTTCTAATATTTCTTAGTGTACAAAAAAGCTGTATGTTAGGAACTTTTCATCATTGCCGTCTAAAATCCTCGTTTTGCTGGCGGTACCCCATGCCCATCAAGCTAACCCAATAATGCTTAGAGTAGAGTCCTTTCCACAAGAAACCCTACATGTTTGACTAAAGAAAGGCATGCCAAATATGCCAAAAAACAGGTCGTTTTTTTTAGTGCTATGCT
>NZ_JAMXKG010000034.1:0-1935 GCF_024494405.1 Fictibacillus sp. WQ 8-8 | reverse complement strand
GCACCCGTTCGTAATATAAGGTTAGCCAGAATTTCTGGTTGACCTTTTTTTATTTGGTCTTATTATAGCGGTAGTCGGGGTAGAACGTAGCACCCGTGGGACTGATCCCGTCAACTAAACTGTTCACCCCCTACTTGTATAAACATGTTTCAGGCTGGTTGGGACAAGAAGGATCCCGTTTAACAAGCGAACCTATGACATTACAAGGAGGTTAGGGGTTACCGACTAATTTATTTCTAGGAGGAGAATCATAGATGAATCCAGTTGTAGGTCTGGATGTTTCAAAAGGTGAAAGCCAGGTTCAAGCCTTTTTAGATAAAGGAAAACCATATCGGAAGAGCTTCAGTGTTATGCATACACTCGATGGTTTAGATCGCTTATTAGAGTTCTTAATAGAGGTTACTAGAGTAACAGATGGAAAGAAACCTTCGGTTATTTTAGAATCAACGGGTCATTATCATCACCCAGTCGTTCAGTTTCTTGAGGAACACAATTATGTGTACATCGTGGTAAATCCACTTGTCTCCCATCGTTCCCGTAGTGCTAATCTTAGAAAAGTTAAAACGGACGCAGCAGACGCGTATCAGCTTTGTGAATTGTTTTATAAGGAAGAACTAGCTCCTCACCGAAGAAGAGGTATGCAACTTTTAAACCTTCGTAACCTTACGAGACAACAAGAAACAATCACAAGCAACGCTTCTCAAACCAAGCTACAACTTCAATCGGTATTAGATCAAGTATTCCCTGAGTATCGAGGTGTTTTTGGAAACTTATACTCCAAGGTCTCTTTACGAATGTTAGAAGCTTTTCCAACTTCCGAAACCGTCTTACTAGCAAGTGAAGCCGAATTGAGAGATACAATCGCTTTGTTATGTAGGAGTCGTTCAGAGAATTGGGCAATGGACAAAGCTCAAAAATTAAGAGAAGCCGCATTGCGTAATCCATTTCAGAACAACTTATATGAGAGCCTAATCTTTAATCTCAAGATGCTTATTAACATTGTTCTTCAATACGAAGAGCATCTATCCATGTTAGCAGCAGAAATAGATGCCCTCGCGAAAGAAATTGAAGAATATAAGATTATCCAATCTATCCCTGGTATTGGAGAAAAGATTGCAGCAACAATCATTTCAGAGATTGGCGAGATAGAAAGGTTTAATCACCCTAAGAAGTTGGTTGCGTTCGCAGGAGTAGACCCTAGTGTGTATTCTTCAGGGAGATTTACAGCATCCGTTAATCGTATCACTAAACGTGGTTCCAGCAGACTTAGACTAGCATTGTACATGGCTGTCACCTGTGGCATCCGAGATGCACGAAAGCAAAAAACAACGGATGAAATCATCCCTAGAAACAAGAAACTACGAAAATTCTATGATAAGAAACGCGACGAAGGAAAACCCTTTCGGGTAGCCGTCATTGCATGTGTAAATAAACTCTTACACTGGATCTTTGCCCTTTTAAAAAGCAGAACGACTTACCAAGATATAGTTTAAAGTCTATATCTATCCATTAATTAAAATACCTTCCAAAGTCGAATAATCGGAAGGTTATTTGTCATGGACAAATGTAGTATAACACGAATAAATATAGGATTTTAATGAAAAATGTTGACAAACTATTAGCTGGTTTTGTTAAATAAGAACTAGCATTTTATTTAATCGATTTTTCCAGCTTGTCCAAACGGATTACTAGATTTCTGCATAAGATAAATTGAGAGACAGGTTAAACCTTTTTTCTTAATTTATAACGGTTTGGAGGGATTTTTATGTCGTCCAAAAAGAAAAAACACTGTGGTTGTAAGCGTTCCTCTAAAACAGTAAAATTAAAATGTAAATGTAAAAAAGTGAAAAAACGCCGGTCCAGTTCAAGCTCAAGTTCAAGTTCAAGCTCAAGCTCAAGCTCAAGTTCAATCTCAATCTCAAGCTTCCATACACT
>NZ_JAMXKG010000033.1:0-8230 GCF_024494405.1 Fictibacillus sp. WQ 8-8 | reverse complement strand
TTAATTAAAATACCTTCCAAAGTCGAATAATCGGAAGGTTATTTGTCATGGACAAATGTAGTATAACACGAATAAATATAGGATTTTAATGAAAAATGTTGACAAACTATTAGCTGGTTTAGTATAAGTACATTCCTTCACATTCTTAATTTTTATTGAAAAAAGACAATAATCCAAGATAAATCACCTTCGAAAAAAAAATCTTTTACTTCTTAACTAAATTAAGGGGGTTTTATAGAAGAAATCTATACAATCCTCTCTAACAATTCTCCCAATTCTTTTGCGATGACATTAGGCGGAGAAGACATTCCCTCTTTTAACCACGATTCCAATACCCCTACGTATGCATTTGCAGCGAATTTAACGATAACATCTTCACTCAGTCCTTGATTTTTCCCTTTATCCACTTCATCTTTGAACTCTTCGATAAGAAACTCAAGAAACTTACTGCGAAAAGATGGAGCTCCTTTACTCGCTAACATGGTAGAAAAAAATAAATAATTACGCTCAAAGTATTCGAAAAAGATTAGAGTGGCATCTACCCATTCCCCTTCACATGCCCATTCACTTGTTTCCCTAAGCTGGTTTATATGTTCTTCCATCAATTTATCCAGAAGATCATATTTATCGGTGTAATGAAGATAGATGGTTCCTCGATTAACATTTGCCCTGTCGGAAATATCCTGAATGGTAATGTCATCGAAACTTTTTTCGGTCATCAGTTCTATAAGAGCATTTTTGATGGCTGCTTGGCTTTTGGGTATTCTTCTATCCACTTTAGACATTATTAATTCACCCACTTTTCCTTAAGATAATCAACAATTTTAATTGATTTGTTGAGTAATCAACGAATTGCGTTAATTTAACCATTGAAAGTATGAAGGTCTTTCTTATAATTATAAACAGGTGTTGATTAATCAATCAATATTAATTTTCAACAGACATTAAGTTCAGATACCTTTTGGAATAATAAAAGTAATTTAAGTTCAACAGGAGGCTATTTTATGGACCGTATTGAAAAAAGCAAGGAAAAATACAAACAGTTATTTGGTGATGGAGTACCTGCTGCATATGCAACCGATCCTGATTTTCAGGACATTCTTAGTCGCTTAATTTTTGGAGAAGTTTTTTATCAAGGCAATCTGGATGACAAGCAACGTGAACTTATCACTCTGGTAGTGCTTACTACCAACCAGACATTGCCTCAACTCAAAGCACACGTTGGTGCGGCAATGAACGTTGGACTTACACCAGTTGAAATCAAAGAGGCCGTTTACCAGTGTGCCCCATATATTGGATTTCCCAAAACATTAAATGCCATCAATGAAATCAATGAGGTTTTCAAATCAAAGAATATTGCTTTACCAATTGAAAGCCAAAAGACTGTAGATGAAGATAATCGTTTTGAGAAAGGACTTGCTACTCAAATAGAGATTTTTGGTGATGCCATTGCAAAAATGCAGGAGGCAACTCCATCAAATCAAAAGCATATTCAAGAATATCTTTCTGCTTTTTGCTTTGGAGACTTCTACACCCGTGGTGGACTCGATTTAAAAATACGGGAATTGCTGACACTCTGCATCGTAAGTAGCCTCGGCGGTTCTGATGGCCAAGTGAAAGCACATGTACAAGGTAACCTAAATGTGGGCAATAATAAGGAGACATTGATCACCGCAATCACCCACTGCCTTCCATATATGGGCTTTCCGAAGACACTGAACGCATTTAGTTTCGTAAATGAAGTTATTCCCGAAAATGAATAAGGAGGAAATCACCATGACAAATATTCAAGGAAAAGTTGTTATTATCATGGGTGCATCAAGTGGAATTGGTGAAGCAACGACCAAGAAACTTGCACAAGAAGGAGCAAAATTAGTCATTGCGGCTCGTCGTGAAGATCGCTTAAAAGCTCTTGTTCAATCATTACCAAATGCTGAAATTTCATATGCTGTTGCAGATGTCACGAATAAAGAGGAAGTTCGAGCAGTAGTGAATTTAGCAGTCGAAAAATATGGCCGTGTAGACGTACTTTACAACAACGCTGGAGTTATGCCAACTGCCCCACTTTCAGAAACTCGCTTTGATGAATGGCGACAAATGTTAGACATCAATATTATGGGAGTGTTAAATGGTATTGCTGCTGTTTTACCTATTATGAAAAAGCAACAGTCTGGTCAAATTATTGCGACTGACTCCATTGCAGGGCATGTGGTTTATCCTGGTTCTGCTGTATACTGCGGTACAAAATTTGCTGTTCGAGCCATCATGGAAGGCTTACGCCAAGAAGAAAGAGAAAACAATATTCGTTCAACTATTGTTTCCCCAGGATTAGTAGATACAGAACTCTATACAACGATTAACGACCCTGCGAATCGTGAATGGGTGAAGAATAATGCAAAAATAGAAGGTGTGGGATTGAGCCCAAGCGACATTGCTGATGCAGTGGCATATGCAATTAGCACACCAGAAACTGTTGCGGTAAGTGAAATCATGATTCGTCCAACGAAGCAAGTTATCTAATTGTTATAGTTTTAAATGAAGTAATTTTCGCCCAACAGTAGCCCTGATGAAATGCTCCATTAGGGCTCTTTTCAACAAAATTGAGTTGTATCTGGATTTTCTACGGGGGGAAAAGGAATAAATATGAAAAACACCTGGAAAATTTACTTGCTGGCCTTGATTACTTTCATGGTTAGTACATCGGAGTACGTTATTGCAGGAATTTTGGATAAAGTTGCTGCATCGAACCATGTTTCGGTAGCGGTAGCAGGACAACTAATCACCGTATTTGCTCTTGCTAATGCGTTTGGTTCTCCTCTTGTCGTCATAGCGACAACAAAAATGAATCAGCGAAAGTTACTAATACTCTCTCTTATATTAATGGTGTTCGGCAGCGTGATGACATTTACTCTTAAAGGCTTCGGTCTTCTAATCGTCTCACGCATTATACTTGCTTTAGGAAGTGGAGTTTTTGCCATTGCTGCAAAGACTACCGCAGCAAAATTAGCATCGTCTGAAAAACAAGCAGGGGCTATCGGCACAGTTATACTTGGGTTTAGTGCTGCCATTATCATCGGTGTACCAATTGGTCGTCTTGTAGCATCATCATACGATTGGAAGCTAATCTTCATGGGGATCGGTTTTCTTAGCTTGCTAGCAATTTTCGTTATCATGGGTACGATTCCTGCCGCAAATAACGGGGCTGCCGTCCCTCTGGGAAAGCAACTCTCTTATTTAAAGAATCCGAAAATCTTAATGGGTCTTGTTGCAACGTTCTTTTGGCAGTTAGGATATGGAGCGATGTATTCATATATTGCTCCCTTCCTGTTTACCGTTACATCCATAAGCGGACGAGAAGTGAGCATTGCTCTGTTTGCCTTCGGTATCGCTACTTTAATAGGTTCTAAGTTTGGTGGATTTATGACGGATCGAATCGGTAACCCCCGAACTCTTGTCGGCGGGCTGGTTGTCCATGTTATAGCTCTAGTGTTGCTATCTACTATTGCCAGGTCAACCTTTGTTGCCATCCCATTGCTCATGCTATGGTCCTTCTCGGCGTGGTCTTCAGGCCCAGGTATGCAGTATAATCTGGTCTGGCTTGCTCCAGAAGCTTCAGGAATCATGCTTAGCCTGTATGGCTCCTTCATACAGTTGGGAATCGCTGCGGCCGCAGGAATTGGAGGTATAGCAGTAAGAATTACATCCGTTCACGCAGTTAGTTGGATCGGTGCTATATCAGTAGCTATTGCTGCAATTATTACGGCGGTATCATTTGGTCTGAATAGTAAAGTAGCGAGAAAGTCATTTAATGAGGAGGTACTATGAGTAGTATAAAAATGACATTTAACAACGAGGAAGTAATAGTGAAAATGGATATTAATCCAACATCCAAGGAGTTTTTATCGCTACTTCCGTTGACTTTAAAATTTGAAGATTATGCAGGAACTGAAAAAATAAGCAATCTTCCAAAAAAATTAACGAAAGAAGACGCACCATCAGGTTGTGACGCTTCAGTTGGAGATTTCACGTATTATTCTCCTTGGGGAAATTTAGCTATTTTTTATCGGGATTTTGGTTTTGCAAGTGGATTAATTAAATTAGGGAAGATTGAATCTGGTATTGAAAAGCTTGCAAGTAAGAAAGGTAATTTTACAGGTACAATTGAAAAAATTGATTAAAGAGGTAGCAGGAGGTATTTAACTATGGAATATCGCAAAGTAGGAAAAACAGGGATTCAGGTTTCAAATTTATGTTTTGGTGCAATGTCTTTTGGTGGAGACGCTGACGAAGAAACATCTAAATCCATGTATAAACGTTGTCGGGAGGCTGGTATCAACTTCTTCGATACTGCGGATGTTTATGGGCGTTCTGAGGAAATTTTAGGTGAATGCATCGCACATGAGCGTGATTCAATCGTCCTAACTTCAAAAGTGTTCTGGAACACGGGTGCTGATGTGAATGCTAGAGGTTTGTCCCGAAAACATATAATGCAAGGGATTGAAAATAGCCTGCGTCGCTTAAAGACGGATTATATTGATTTTTATTTCGTCCATGATTTTGATGAACTAACCCCAATAGAGGAAACGCTACGGACACTCAATGACTTACAACGTCAAGGAAAGATTCTCTACCCAGCAGTAAGCAATTGGGCAGCTTGGCAAATTACAAAAGCATTAGGAATTTCTGCAAAAGATCAACTTGCTCGTTTTGAATTGATCCAACCTATGTATAACCTTGTTAAACGCCAAGCAGAAGTTGAAATTTTACCAATGGCTGCTTCCGAGAGTGATTACTTATAGCCCACTTGGTGCTGGACTACTTTCAGGAAAATATGGAGTAAATAAACGTCCTGAGCAGGGTCGCCTTGTACAGAATGCCCGCTACGGGGACCGTTACGGTGCCGAGGAAGACTTTGTTACGGCTGAACAGTTCACCAAATATGCACACGAACATGATGTGAAACCTGCAACTTTAGCCGTTGCGTGGGTAAAGGCTAATCCCGCTGTTACTGCCCCTATCATTGGTGCACGTAATTTAGACCAATTAGAAGATTCATTAGCAGCTGCCGATTTTAAAATGACAGAAGAAATGTACGCTGAAATTACCAATTTATCAAGAACACCTGCACCTGCAACGGACCGAACAGAGGTATTAACAGGTAAATGGAAGTAAGGTTTACAAACTCTTGAACAAGAGGGTTTAGAAGGATGAATTAAGTGTACATCCTTCTTTTTTTAACGTTTAAGGCTGAGAGAAAATTTGTTTCTTTTTCTATAACTTTGTGAAGGAATGTACTTAAACTAAACTGCCCGTTAGCTTAAGTACATTTCTTCACAATCTTTTTATAATAATTAAACATAAATACCCAATTTCCCTTTTAGTGTTATTCAACAATCTGGCCCGATTGTTGAGTAAAAAGGAAAGATCGCTCTTGATCTTACCTACCCTTTAGCTCAATAAGAAAAGCTACCGAATTGGTAGCTAGATTTTGTCCAATCTTGTTATTAGAACCCATTCCCTCGAAATATTATCCTCATCAATTCAATACCAAAGATGTAAAGTAAAGACGAAGAAAACAATCGATCTTAGTTGCGTAAATTTATTCATTCACCTTCTATCAGCTCTTATACGGGCCATCCGGTTTCATTGCTCATCTATCATCCTGTCAATAAGTCTCAATCACCATCAAGATCTCGGTTATACCCGATGACACTTCGAGGAATATCCCAATTGCTAAATGTTAGTCAATTGATACATTTAGAAAAAACTCATCCAAGATTATTAATTTGTGAGGTAATGACAAATTACTCCCTTAAAAGGATTTGGCAAGGATTTTTTATGAATATGATGGATGATCTCAATTACAAATCAACGATGTTCATTTTCCCACAATCCGACTCCTTATTTATTTCATAGCCACCGTATTAAAATACGGTACGTGAAATTATATTTTAAAGCTATCCGCACGATGTTCGTTCTGTTCCAACATCTTTACTCCTTTGCTTAATGTACATTTCTTTCGGGACTGGACCGTCTGAATGTATATGAAGATTAGCAGCATTTTTATACCGTTCGGTGGAGCGTAATCATCACTGAATGTTTAAGGAAATTCAGGAGCGATCCAATTCTAAATACAATTACTTTTGTATTTGTATCCATATTCGCTTCCGTAGACGATTGTGTTTGTATGAAAGTAATATCTCGTTCCTATATAATTCATCTTTTTAAAGGGCACATTTTCAGTTTAAAAAGGGGAAAAATGGACAAAATTGAAAAAAGCTCCGATTATAAGGGGCACTGAAAACTCTCTGAGCCATTAAGCGCTAGGATCCCCACCTTAGTGCTTTTTGGTTTTAAATAAACCTCCTGCTCTCCCAAAAGAGAAATTTCCTCAAATAAGGATGCATAACAAAACGGTTTTCGCTTAACGGTAAAGGTTAGCTCCTGAGCGTTTGCGATTGTCTTAAATTTTTCGAACTGTTTTAATCGCTCATCTCTCAGTAACGATTCCTTAAAATTAGATAAAACCCCAAAACGTAAAAAACACTATCCTCCCCTGGTTATTAATTTCATCTTCTGTCACTATGACCAAAAGTTGTATACTTACCTAACTATTTACACATGTTAGAGAATAAAAAAGGAGGGGATTTTTGTTGATATGGATTCTTTGGCTATACATAATAAATTCGATCTTTATGTTAATCATAGCGATTCGAGAGGTTCGCCGGCCAGCCATGGCCTTGAATTGGCTAGCTTTCTGCCTCATTTTGCCTATCATCGGTTTTGGACTTTATCTCAGTACAACGAATCCTGTTCGTATTCGTCGAAAAAGATTGACTTCTCCGCATCATGAAATATGCCAGTTGCCTGATTCATTTAGCCCCTCTGCCTCGGTCATCGCACATGCTTTAGGGAGATTGAGCGTGCATGGACTTAGGGCCGGCAAAGTCCAAATACTTATAAACGGTATTAAAACCTATGGAAAGCTTCTTGAATCGCTGAAGAGCGCCCAAAAAAAAATTGATCTGGAATATTACATCTACCGAGATGATCAGATTGGCAGACAGATCACGGACCTGCTGCTCGAACAGGCTGCAGCTGGCGTGAAGATCCGCTTTGTGAGAGACGGTTTTGGAAGCCGTCAATTTCCACAGCATAAGATCACTGAGATGATGAATGGAGGGATTGAATGCCGGACCATATTTCCATTGCGTTTCCCTTGGATGTTCTCCAACTGGAATTATCGAGATCATTGTAAGATTGTGCTAATCGACGGAAAGGAAGCATTTACAGGTGGGATCAACATAGGGTATGAGTATACAGGTTTAAAGCCAGAAGTGGGATTCTGGCGTGACACTCATTTGCGAATTACAGGTGAAGCGTCTGTCGATTTGCAGACTATTTTCGACACCCACTGGAACATCGCGGCGCCGGAAAGGATCAAGTCGAAGACACAACAAGATCAAGAAAAGCACCAAAACATTCCAAAATCGCAGATACCGGGCAAGACAGGTGTTTCCGCAGGGTCGGCACAATGGCGTACTGAAATGGACACGTTAAAGGGTATAGACAATTTCTCAAGGATGGAACCATTGCAGAAAGCGTACATTCAAACGTTAGAAGGCAATCCTGGCATTCCAACGCCGGTCGTCCGGGAGGCCTACTTTATTCTGGTGACACAAGCTACCAAAACCATTGATATCACTACACCTTATTTTGTGCCCGATGAAGATATTATCCTTGCTATAAAGACAGCTGTGGCCCGTGGTGTCCGAGTAAGACTACTGGTTCCTCGCCACGTAGATCAAAAAATCGTGGGTCTTGCAAGCCCCACCTTTTACGGAGAGCTGTTGGAATCCGGGGTTCAAATCTACCTGTACGACAAAGGGTTGTTACATGCGAAGGTCATGATTGTCGATGAGGAGATTGCTGAAGTTGGCGCTGCAAATTACGATATGAGAAGCTTTCGGCTTAATTACGAGGTGTGTGAAGTCGTTTACAGTATCGATGTAGCACGGGATCTCACAGAGCAATTCGAGCTTGATCTTAGTGATTCGTTGCAGTTGACCATGGAAGATTTACAGCAGCGCTGTCTTTCACAACGGATAATCCAGCAGGGAGCTCGCCTGCTTTCTCCATTGTTATAAGTAAAATGTAAAAGAAAAAGCATGGGACCCATTTAATTTTACTTTTCCCGGTATGTAAGAAAACATGATGCTGTCTTCACATA
>NZ_JAMXKG010000032.1:0-11416 GCF_024494405.1 Fictibacillus sp. WQ 8-8 | reverse complement strand
AAGCTTTACAAATGGCGGACACAATAACGGTTGGAATTGTGAAACAATTCCCCAAAAAGTTCAAATATAAGAGTTGCTGATTGCACAATAAGATTATAAAGGGCACTAATTTCAGTGCCCTGGTTATTTAGTTTTTGTGATTTCAAATTGAACTAAACTCCCTCTATGTAGAAACGGATATCTCTCGATTCCTACACTATTCTCAAGATTTCATAAAGGATTGAAGATTGAAACGCATGGATGTTGCAATAAAAATTAAATAAAGGATAACTTTGGAGTTGAAGAGAAAAAACAATTCATAGTCAACCAAACCACCACTAACCAAAAAGTGGATATTAGTTAATTTATAATCGCACTAAGTGGATTTCCACATCTTTCATGAAGGTTAACCCTCCCATATCTCAACAGAGTCTTTGCTCCAAAATTCCTTCGTCCAACCTTTCCATGAGGTGTCCTTTCGCTGTCCAGCTTCAGAACATCTCTATCTTATCAGGAGGCTATTTTTATTCTCAAACCTCGTTTTTCTTCATTACAGGAATGCTGCCCATTGGTTTAAGTAAAACGCTTCACAAATAAACTTTCAGTATTATTACTCTTCCTGGTTCCCTCCACAATCTGGCCTTAAAATGAAAAAAGCGCAATCCTTGTTCCAGGAAAGCCCCCGTTAGTTGAAGAACTTATTTTTTGGTTTGATTTAAAAAATCTACTATTAGTGCAAATAAGGCTGAAACAAAAACAATCACCATAAATGTACCATATATATAACTATGAGCTGTAATAGTCAATATTGAAACTATAAAAGATAAAACAGTTGATAAAATCAATGATATTCGTCGCATACTTTACCTCTTTTTTTCACATAAGTAATGAACCCGTTAGTAAAATAAACCCTTTGATGATGACCATTTTTAATGTTGATAATGCTCATGCACAGGGTTTTCAACAGGGCGATGATTAATCTGCTTTTTAACATAATTAACATCATAAAAAGTAGTAATCAATACGATAACTGTTAAAATAACCATTATGAAGATTGAATTGTAGGTATGATTAAAAGTGGGAGTTTCATCACTACTTTTCCTTAAAATATTACTGATTAGAAAAAAGATTAAAGACACAACTATGATATATAGGACATCCATAAACGCTAACATTATTTTAAAGTTCCCTGAAGGTAACATTTCTCCCAGCATTGCTCCCATCATGCTACCCATTAGTGAAGCTGCCATTCCTTCAATTGTTACAAACAAGCCCAACCGTTCACCTAAAAAATATCCAACAATCAAACTTAAAATCATGGCAAGAATCGTTGAAGAAGTTAAATCATTTTTATAAACAATTCCTGAAATTAATCCAATAGCCAAACTTGACACCATTCCCAATGACATCACTATTATCATGCCTGTCATGCCTGTTAATTTATCTATATTGGAAGAAATTTTGCAAATCAAGAAAGTATTATAACCTAATACTATTAATGTACTTATAATTAATAACATCCACTAACCCCCCCTAAATAAAGTAGCTTTCACAATGAGATCCACAATTACAGCGAGAGCCACATTTACAGTAGGGATAATAATTACAGCCAGAATTACAACTCATTTTATTTTATCCCCTTCTAAATAGTTTTTCTTATTTAATACTATGAGGGATAATAAAAATTGCTTGTACATATGTCTCATATCTTGAACCACAAAAAGACTTTTATCATAAACATAGCTTTGTAATGATGAAGCTAGGAATAAGAGAGACGCTTCATGTAATAATGGGTATAAGCGTCCACCCGTTTTTGACCAAATCATTTATTGTTTGGAAGCAAACAATAACTCGGTATATTTGAGCAAAATCGGTCACACCAAAATGAAATATACCCTTTTTGTATGTTCGATATCATAATCCATTTCTTATTTAAGAAAATGGCCCTTTAATGGAATAACAAGGCTTTGGCTCTCACAAATATATCAGTTCAACAATAACCTAGCGTTTGATTTGATATAACCATCTGTCAGAGAATCAATCGAAATCGGTACGAAGAAATTTATATATTAAAAGACCTTGGTATAATCCTTCTATACCAAGGTCTTTTTGACTTTATCCGATTGAACCTTCCATCTTAATATTAATAAATTGATGTTTTTATACCGTGTTACGGAACTTTTAAAACCCATATAAATCAACGTTTTTATTATTTTCTCTTCAAATCATTTCATTTGTTTTTAATCTAAGTCAGCATTACCTTTAAATCAACTAAATAATACAATGGTAATTGGTAAAAGAGAAATGAGTATTTTGCAAGTCAAAAAGCCCTTCATTTTCTTCAAAATTGGTAGGTTTTTCTTCCTCTTCTCTTTCGGTCGCAGCTGCAATTTCCTCGGGGGCATTTAACCAATCTATATGAAACCAACCTTATTTGGAGAGTGCCCATTCAGACTCTCCATATCAATTTGTAATTGTTTTCTTTATCAATCAGTTCAAATCTCAGCAGATTTTTTAGTTATAAAATGAAAGATTGTCTCTTTTTATTGTGCCTCCTAATACTTAAACACTTTCATGTTTTGGTAAACATCATTCAAATGTTCCAATTATCCTTCTTTGCACAATAAAAAATTATATGACATACTTAACCATTTTAGATATCAATGGAACTTAAAGAAGATGACCCCTGTTGAATACAGAAATCATCTCCTTTGTGCAGCCTAGTCTCTTTTTTAAAATGTCCTTTATAATGGGTACAGTTTATTCTTGCATCTTCTTCTTTAATCAGATGATAAGAAAAAGCATCCGCCCCTTGGTGCGTTGCAGCTTCCATAAAGGGGCAATATTTGAAAGGTTGGCGTGTGTTATTAGATGTTGTAATTTCTCAGCTTTTTCCACCTGCAGCTGGTCTGCATCTGCCTCAAAGGTTAAGTTCAGATTAGCGATGCCTTCGTCACAGCAGAATTGGATGTGCTGTTAGTTTAATCCTCCAATTTAGATAAGTTAAGGCGGTAATCCAACTGCATGAAAAGCAGATTCTACTGTTTTTGTAGCCGTTTGGGGAATTTTTCCGCTATCAGCAAGTTTTTGTGTTGCTTTTAATACGGGTTTGACAAATTGATTGAAATTTGTCGCGGCAAACAAGTTTTGCATGGCATGGTACCATATCTAAGCCGCCTTGTAAGTGCCAATCTCCATAGACACCAGGTAAAATACTTTATTTGGTATACCGCTATTGATATGGACACCATAGTTATCTTGCGACCCTTCAAAGTAGTTTCTCATATAATCTGGCTGCAAATCCTTGCCTATTAATTTATTGTCGAAAGCTGTGCCAGGTGCTTACATAGAACGAGTGCTTGCCCTTTTAATGAGGGTCCCATTATCTCAGCACCGATTAACCAGTCTGCATCCTGTGCTGATTGTTTTAATGATATTGCTTTATAGCAATCCTAAAAACATCCGAGAGATGTTCGTTTAAAGCTCCAGGCTGCTTTTCATATTCTAGCCCGCTTGTGAACTGGGTCACTCCATGTGTAAGTTCGTGCCCAATCACATCTAGTGAGTTTGTAAAACCCAACAAAAATAGTTCGCTGATTAATATATGATATTAATGATCACTGGTCATGACTCATGCCTCATAAATTGGATCTCCGTGAACTGATATTCTGCCTTTTGCTCATAATATTCCTTTACAGGGACACTCTATAATCAAAATAAACTTCTATAGGTTGGAGGCTGTCAGAATGAAGGTTTTATCAATGATCCAGCCATGGGCAAGCCTTTTTGTCCTTAGAGAGGCAACATATGAAACAAGGTCATGGAGAACGAATTATCGGGGGCCACTTGCCATTCACACAAGTAAAAAAATAGATAAAGACGTCTCTAACCATATAGCCATAAAGTCGTTGCTTGGTAAGCACGGATACACACCAGAGAATCTTCCAACTGGCCAGATCATTGCTGTATGCAAACTTGTAGATTGTTTGAAGGTAACTGAAAACAATGAGACATGGGCCATTCTGGAGGATGGTCGAATCGTATCAGGGAATGACTATTTTATGGGTGACTTTATAGTGGGAGGTTATGCTTGGGTAGTTGAGGATATGCAGATGCTGGATGAATTTATTCCAGCAAAGGGAAAGCTAGGATTATGGGAGCATGTTTTAATTTTATAGGAGCTGATACATTGCACACGATGCGCTGAATCAGCTCCTTTTTATTATAGAAAAGAAAACCCTAGGCTAGGCCTAGGGTTCCAAAAAGCTTTCAGCGTTGTATGAAAAAAACTCTCCCGAGGTGCTAAAATATTTTTGGTTCGCCAACCAAAATAACAGCATACGGAGGAGTTTTTATGTCAAAAGACAATAATTGTGAAATCGACAAAACTTTAATGTATTTTTATTCCATACAATCTTTCGCCTGTTTTAATAGGAATTTCTGTTCCTGTACATTTTGTGTTAACGAAGCAGCACGCTGGAATTCTTCAAATGCTTCCCTCTTTCTCCCCAGCTTTAGAAGAAAATTACCCTTTACGCTCGGAAGCAAATGATAGTTCTTCAACGCCTGATCCAAAAGTAGAGAATCAACAATCTTTAACCCTGCCTCTGGCCCAAATGCCATCGATATAGCAACCCCACGATTCAATTCCACTATGGGAGAAGGTGCCACCTGGGCAAGGGCATCGTATAGGGTGGAAATTTCTTGCCAATCCGTTTCCGTTGCTGTTCGTGCCTTGGCGTGACAAGCAGCTATAGATGCTTGCAGTGAGTACGGACCATAGGTACCACCAATTTGCTCAATCCGCTTAAGCGCCGAAAAGCCACGGTGAATCAAAAGATCATCCCAAAGCACCCGATTCTGATCCTGAAGCAATATCGGCTCTCCCGATGGACCAATGCGAGCTTTGAAACGTGAGGCCTGGATTTCCATGAGGGCAATCAGGCCATGCACTTCCGGTTCCTCAGGGAGAATTTCCGCCAAAATCCGGCCAAGACGTATGGCTTCATTACACAGTGTTGGACGAATCCAGTTCTCACCGCCGTTTGCAACATATCCTTCATTAAACATGAGATAGATCACTTCCAGAACTGATGAAATACGGCTTGAAAGCTCAAGTCCATGGGGAACTTCAAAAGGTACCTTTGAAGCAGAAAGTGTACGCTTTGCTCTGACGATTCGTTGTGCAATGGTTGATTCCGACATAAGAAATGCTCGCGCAATTTCATCAGTCTTTAATCCGCATAACAGTTTAAGCGTTAGCGCGACTCGAGCTTCCCTGGAAAGCACCGGATGACATGTGGTGAAGATGAGACGCAGGAGATCGTCATTGATTTCCTCTTCAATTGAATCATAGTCCGTTTTTATTTTGAATTCCATATTACGCCCGATTTCCTCATACTTTTGATCACGTAATTTGTTTTGACGCAGAAAATCAATCGCCCGACGTTTGGCAACAGTCATGAGCCAGGCTCCCGGTTTTTCCGGTATGCCTGACACCGGCCATTTTTCAAGTGCAATGGCCAACGCTTCTTGCGCTAAATCTTCTGCAATACTGACATCTTGAACAATTCGGGCAACACCAGCAATGATCTTGACTGATTCGACTGTCCAGACCCCTTCAATGGTACGATGGGTTTCATATGTCTTCACTACTTTGATTTCTCGCGTAATTCAGCTTCTTTTGCCAACATTTCGGTCAGCTCCGGCGCCTCAAATACTTGACGCAATTCAATCTGACCTTCCCCATGTCCCTGCGGGTCTGGCATCCGCATCGCCCACTCAATGGCTTCTTCCCTCGACTTCACATCAATCAGAATGAACCCGGCAATTAATTCTTTCGTTTCCGTGAATGGGCCATCAGTCACCACTGGCTTTTCCCCTGGTATTGGATAGGAAATGCGAATCCCATTTGAACTTGGATGAAGTCCTTTAGCTGCGACCCGGACACCTGCCTTAACTAATTCCTCATTGTACTTACTCATAGCTTCATTAAGCTCAGAACTCGGGCGATTTCCAGCTTCCGAATTTTTCGAGGCTTTGACAATCAACATAAACAGCATACATCTTCCTCCTTATTCTTAGTCACTTTCTTTTTAGAAGTCCATTCATGCTCGGCCTTTGTATAAATACAACGAACAAGAAAAAGCAAAATCGACAACAATCATAAAAAATCTTTGTCAAATTATCTAAATGGAAATATGGGCATGAGAGTATTATTTATTCCAAATAGATTAGCTGTTATTTCACAGAAAAGCTTATACAGATCATGGTGACCACATTTAGACGTTTTTTTATAAGTTTTGTACTGAATTTCGGATAGCAATACAATGTTTCACTTTTGTGATAAATATTGAAACATCTTATTTTAGAAAAACTCCTCGTTAGTTTAATAAATTCAATAAAAAAGTGCATATCTCCTTTTTAGAGAAATGCACCCGTTTGTGGAAGATCCAATCTTAACGACACGATCACCCGACAAACTGAATTAGACTGACTCGTAAAAAAAGCAGTGACGGACTAGGAACTCGAAAGACCTCGACTGCCGCTGCTTTTATTGTGCTAACGTAATCCGGTTAGCGTAATCTACTTTAGGAGACAAGTTCATCTAACCGTCTGGTAAACGAGGCCTATGGCTCCAGAATCAAATGTCTTGTTTTCGATAAGTTTAAGATTGATCTTCTCCTTGAGACCTTGGAATAACGGCAACCCGCTGCCAATCAGGACGGGTGAAACCGTAATTTTATACTCATCTATTAAATCAAGCTGCATAAGGTAGTGTGCGAACCTAGGACTTCCGAGGATGACCATATCCTTGCCTGGCTGCTCTTTGAGGTTCTTGATCTCTTTCTCGACATCTTCTTTCACCAGTCTGGAATTGTTCCATTCGACTTTCTCCAGCGTCGTGGAAAAAACGATTTTGGATGTCTTTTCGATCCACTCGGCATGATCCCGTTCATGCTGCGAAGCTGATGGGTTCGAAGGCACAGATGGCCAGTAATTGTGCATCATCTGATAAGTCCCACGTCCCCAAATAACAGTGTCGGCAGTACTCAGAATTTCTTTCGCGTGTTTCTCCAATTCAGCATCGTAGGAAACCCAGCCAATGTCCATTTCACCGTTCGGCCCTTCTACAAAACCGTCAAGCGATGCGTGCAGAAATAGAACGAGCTTTCTCATTTTCAGTTCTCCTTTGTTCATAATATTTTTGAATTAGATATTGAAGAGGGTGCATATGACGTTGTTTATGATTTGGGTTGCTTTCACCATATTGCTCCTCACCGTAGAATGAACTACATAGGTCTAATCAAGAAAGCTTTAAAACCGAATGGCTTCTTTGCAATCACCTGTTTTCTACAAGGTGGAGACTTAGGCGTAGCAGACATATACGATTGGAAAGTCTTGCAACAAAGAATCCAACATTGTTAAAACATCTTCATACCCATAAATTGTCTCGTCCAAAAATACCCCTTCCATCATACCCACACCCCACTGACCCTAATGTCTTAATATTAGATCTATTCTAACTTAAATTTTCTTTAATTAACAGAGATATCCAGTGTCCGTTATTCCATAATCCTGCTCGTTTGTCCAATAAGCTCAATAAAAAAGTGCAAATCTCCTTCATCGAGAAATGCACCCGATCGTAATATAAGGTTAGCCAGAATCTCTGTTTGACCTTTTTATGGAATAAGATTAACAGTAATAATCAATGTTTGTACTATATAAATCTCCATATAAAAAGCCTTGGCATATTCCTACACCAAGGCTTTTCGTTATTTAACCGATTGAACCTTCCATCTCGAACTTGATTAGTTTTAGGTTTTCAGGTGTTTTTGTATCTTTTCAAATCATTGGTATAATGGGATTTTTGATATTGTTTTATAATATTTCAAATTAAATAAAATAATTGTGGGTACTTTGTGGGTATTTAAAAAACAGACCTTAAAAGTTTAACAACTACTCGAGAAAGTCGAGAACCCGCTTGATCACAAGTTTCGTCGCGTCAGCATCGTAAGATGGTAAACTGCTGTCGGTGAAGAGATGTTCCTTGCCTTCGTACAGAAAAAGTTCAGCGTGATTGGCCGACGCCACAAGCTCACGGGCCGCGTTGATGTCGCCGTCTTCAACGAAAAAAGGATCTGCACTCATGGCGTGAATTTGCACAGGCAAGTCGGCCGGCCACTGAGATTCGAACGCCGAGGTCGGGAGGCAGGCATGAAAAAACAGTGCGCCTCTGGCGCCTTCACGAGTTTGAGCGAGCTGCTGTGCTGCCGGGACACCGAGTGAAAAACCAGCATAGACGACATCGCGTGAAAGCTCGCTGGCTGCCCGAACGCCGCGCGCCGTCACTTCTTCAAATCCTATTTCCTTAACAAACACCAAGCCTTCCTCCAGCGTGGAAAACATGCGGCCGTCAAATAAATCTGGCACGTGTACAGTATGTCCCGCATCTCTCAGTTGATCGGCGATTGCTTCAATCCCCTTCGTTCGGCCTAAAACATGGTGTAACAACAAAACTTCTGCCATCGTTTTTTCCTCCAATTTAATGAATTTCATAGGTCTAAGTTTCGACAAGAAAGCCTGTTTGACCTGCCAGAACTTTACGCTTTAGAAATATCTACCTTAATAAAACCCACCCTTGCTTATTCAATAATCCTGCTCGTTTGTTCAATAAGTTCAATAAAAAAAGTGCAGATCTCCATCTTAGAGAAATGCACCCGATTGTGGAAGATAATAAAGATAAAGTATCATATACAACAAATGATCTTTTTCTTATCACCTAAACATAGTTAAGCTGTCAGGCGGTGTGCAATAATAACGTATTCCAGTCCTGGACGATCAGGGGCTTCTCTTACACCTTCAACAGACAGTCCTACATCCCAAAGAGATTTGCTAATTTCCTTAAGACTCCTAAACCGCAAAGTAGAGTCTGATGTGATTATTGCACCATCGCTCTCAAAAACATAAGTCCATCGAAAAGACACCAATGAGCCTTGAACATCGGTAACATCAACCCAACCTTCGACAACGCCACTGTCAGGTATATCAATTCGCTTATAGGTATTCTCCCTGTTCCATTTCAGCCACGCCTGTGACTCAGGTTTCCGTGTTTCAAAGACCAATCGTCCACCTGACCGTAAAACATCCCGAATCGCAAGTAGAGTTTCTTTCCATTCTTCATCGGTCAGAAAGACTTGAGCAACGTTAGCAGTCATCGTTACAAGGTCAACCTTCAATTTTGGAAGGTCTATTGCATTGCCGTGAATCCATTTGACTCGGTCAGACCAATGTTTTGTTTTAGCCACCTTTAGTGAAGCTTCAGCTGGATCCATTCCAAAAACCTCGATTCCTCTGGCTGCAAGTCGACAAGCAAAAGTTCCTGTTCCACAACCAATATCAAGTACAGAAATTGCACTAAACTCGTTAATCATAGACTCGTAAGCGTCTAAATCAGAACGGTCTGAATCAAATGGATCATAGATATCAGCCAATCTAGGGTTTTCAAAAATTTCATCAGCCATTAAACTTCCTCCCACCCAATTAATTTGCTAATTTAACATAAAAAACGATATAAAACTCAACACTTATCTCAAAGTTTAACCCTCTTTTACTATCTTGCACTTTACTTCAATAAAAAAGTACACTTCTCCTTCTTAGAGAAATGCACCCGATTGTGGAAGATCATTGCAAAGCCTTATTGAACAAAAGCTCCCGTTAGTTTAAGTGCATTTATTCACAATGTTCGCTGTCTATACAAAGAAGAAGCTTGCTGACTCTTACAAGTTAGTGAGACTAACAGCAAGTTTGCTTAAAATTTTAATTGTTGTAAAATAGTGTAAAGTAATTTTATTTTACGGAGGGTAATGAAAATGAAGATTTTGTATGATGAAACATACACTTCAAATGAAGGAAGGCGAGCAAGCAGGAATATTTGGTATGGAGATGCTGATATATCAGTTGATGGTGAGCATGGAAAAATCATTAATCTTAATGAAGATTTTATGGATAATTTATGCGAAATAATAAAAAATGATTTATCTAAAAATGCAGCAAATAAGCCTACTGAAACTAACTGGTATATTTATGGAAGTGGTGTAACTCTGGAAACTATTGGAGACAATAACCTTCCGACAATTATGGTTCGTGAGAAGTCTGACGAGTTTATAACTAATTTTAATATCAGTGACCACGATTTTGCTGTAAATATTGATGCTATTCTGCTGTTTAAGGCTGAATTTGAAAAACGTTTAGCTAGTAATTGAGGAGTAATATCACTATAAGCATTTTCAAACTATTTGAGGGGATGATTTCATAATGAAATCATTCTCCTTTTTCATGTGATGGGAGTCTTTTTGTGTGGAGGAAAAGGACATTTAGAAATACAGATTGTGAATAATTACACTTAAATTAACCTGCCCCTTTAGTTCCATAAGAAAAAGCCGCCTTTAAGACAGCTCCGATCTTTAGCTAACGCACCCGTTTGTTAAATAAGAACTAGCATTTTATTTAATCGATTTTTCCAGCTTGTCCAAACGGATTACTAGATTTCTGCATAAGATAAATTGAGAGACAGGTTAAACCTTTTTTCTCAATTTATAACGGTTTGGAGGGATTTTTATGTCGTCCAAAAAGAAAAAACACTGTGGTTGTAAGCGTTCCTCTAAAACAGTAAAATTAAAATGTAAATGTAAAAAAGTGAAAAAACGCCGGTCCAGTTCAAGCTCAAGTTCAAGCTCAAGCTCAAGCTCAAGTTCAATCTCAATCTCAAGCTTCCATACACTAAGTTCAAGTTCAAGTTCAAGCTCAAGCCCCCATACACTCAGTTCAAGTTCAAGCTCAAGCCCCCATACACTATTCAATAGAGGTTGGTGACAAGCCCTATAGTGGTGATCTCCACCACTAAAGTACACTAATTCTCACAAAATAAACGCGAAGCAATTAGCTTTGCGTTTTTTTTATCTTAATTGGTTGTTTCCCTTCTGTTTAATAGTATCCTCAACATTGAGATAACCGTATTTCCCTGTTTTTTCTTTAATAATTGTGTTTTCTGTGCCATTAAGGTACTGGTAATAAAACTACGAAAAAATCAGCTTCTATTACAGCTTTTTTCACCTGTTCGCCAATTATCTTTAGTTCTTCCAATGTTGTTCTCATTTATAGTCCAATCATATGAAATGCACATAACCTTTATCTTTTTACTCACAAACCTGACTAAATCTATATTTTTAAAACTTGATTCAATATAAAATTTCATTAATCACACGCCCTAATTTATAATAAATTAATCATATTTCCTTTTACCTCTTGTTCAACTCCCTCAGTTTAATACGATTTTCTTGCGAATACTCGCTTATTCACAGGATTTCAAAACCACTGAATTTAAGCTAACGGGTAGATAGAGTAACTTTGGGATCTAAAGGCTTCGTGAAGGCAT